>CACZUS010000170.1 GCA_902784425.1 uncultured Bacteroidales bacterium | reverse complement strand
GTAGCTTACAATCAGAAGTTATCAGAACGCAGGTCGAAGAAGGTGTACGATGTTTTGGTGCGTCGAGGCGTAGATCCAAGACGCATGAAGATGATTGGACGCAGCGAATTAGAATTAGCCATTCCACATGCAAAGAATGAGAGAGAACATTTGTTGAACAGAAGAGTGGAAATAAAAGTACGTCAAGAATGAAAAAGAGATTAGTGACCATACTGTTTGTCCTTAGTTGTCTGTTCTCCGCAACAGCGCAACAAGATTTCTTTTTCACGCAACAGACCTTCTCCAGGGGAAACATCAATCCAGCAGGAGTAGGAAACACGGGGGATGTAGATTTATTTTTATTTGGACGATTACAATGGTTAGGGGTAGACAACGCACCCCACACAGTCTTATTCAATGCGACAAATTACTTCCAGAAGATTCAATCAGGCATTGGATTAACGGTCTCTCACGATGCCATTGGTATCGGGCACAGCACCACAGAAGTGAAAGGAGAATACTCCTACCAAATAGACTTAAATCCACGATGGATTCTCTCCATGGGAGTATCCGCAGGAATCTTTCTAGGCATATACGACCCGATGGCCAACACGTTGGAAAATGAGGGAGAAAGGAAGCATATCGATCTGCCAACAGAGAAAGAGCAAGTACTATCACCCGATTTCAATATAGGATTCGAGCTCAACTCCATGAACTGGACATTTGGAGTATCATGTACCCACATACAGAACAACAAGTCTACCTCCTACTCGTCCGACAGGCATTTTTACGGGTATGCCATTCGAACACAAAAAATCAACACAAATTGGGATTTGATGATTGATTTAGGATATATGAATCGCAACAAAGTTCACTTAGTCGATTTAGGTCTTTTGGCATTCTATCATAGGCTATTTTGGGGTGGTGTGTCATGGAGACCAGACCTTGTGAATGGATGCAACCCCTCCTATTTATCAGCTATGCTAGGATTTGAGTATCAAATATTTAGATTTGGATATGTATACGAATGCGGATTAGGAAGCAACAGCACACTACCAAGCAACACACATGAAGTAATATTATCCTTCCGAATTCCGAAAAGCAAAAGCACTCCAAAAATTGATTAATATCAATGTTTTGTGTGTTTTATCACAAACACTAAGAAAAATCATAATAGGGTTAATAGCATCTAACCTATTAAAAGATAGAAGATTATGAAACAAGCAAACTTAGAAAAGAAAATACATAGATGTATTTTTGTCGCCATATTATCTTTATTCTGCGCAGAAAACCTTAACGCAAAGAATGAGGACACTCCAAATCTAGACTTCTCGTTTGGATCATTTGCCAACTGGGAAAGGTACTATGCATACTTTGGACCGGTGGATTTTGGTGATTTCAACAGTCCTAACATATATACAAACGAACGATACGCGCCATCAGTTAATAATACAGAAGTGTGGACTATGAAAAATGGAGATGGAGACTCAGAATTATGGGAAACCAGAACAGGGTATGGGAAACATGAAATCCGTGGAACATTTAGCATAACCACATCACAAGGGAAAGACATCAACATGGAATCTTGTTCCGACGTATTAATGAGACTTCCAGACAACTTTAATGCAGCGGGTATTATAGGAAACAACAAACCAGTACCAGATGGATATGCACCCAAAAACCAAGATGTTGACACAGAATTACTATACGATTATTCAGGATCAGACAAATGGATGCGAAGAGCCATGGCCGAGAAATTGGTTTATCGTTTCCGCGTCACCAACAAGAGTACATTGTTGAAGTTATGTTTTGCGAGTGTATTGTTTGAACCTAACACAGACGCAGGTGCGCACTTTGGAGACGAGCATCCTGGTATGTGTTTGAGCGTAACCGCTGATAATGGAACAAGAATTCTACCTTGTGGAGAATATTGTGGAGATGCCAGTAGTAACGACAACACACTTAAGTCACTTCCCAAAGACATCCCTTGTAATAATTACACTTCTGCGACGAGCAACAATCTAACCTTCAAACCATGGACAACAAACATTTATGACCTTAGGGATTTCATTGGTTCCGAGGTGGTAATTGAAGGTTATGTTCATGACTGCTTGCTTGAATTGCACGTTTGCAACAACTGCAACACATGTCATCCATATTCATCAGGCATCACCGACTATGGAAATGGCAATATAATACTTAACCAATGTAGAAAGTGTGGGAAAAGGAATGTATCCGTAAAAAAAAGAGTAATGGCTGGAGGTCACACAGCCTATGGTTATATGACAGGAGAAACAAGAGAATTGAGAATAGACGTGGAAAACTGTCCTAATCCCAATGATCCTAACGACAAAGTAAAAATCACCGTAACCGAAGGATTTGGTAAAGGCAACTACGTATGGAAGACCTCCGACGGAGTAACACTGATTGATGAATCAGGATTGCCATATGATGACAACTTCGCATATGTAAAACGTGCAGAAATACAAGACGTCGATTACATCTGCACAATAAAAGGAACGAACCCAGACTGCCCGGGCATATCCATCTCT
>CACZUS010000169.1 GCA_902784425.1 uncultured Bacteroidales bacterium | reverse complement strand
AGTATCTTATTTGAGAGAATCTCGAAGTACAATTTTATCCGCAGAGAGGCATTCTTCAGTGATGAATGTGTATCTGTAATCGAGGACTAAGGATTAGTGCTCTATTTCATATCCTTTCACCAGAATTGCTGGCCCGATGGGTAGTTTTCGCTTCTTACCTTTGGTAATACTACGTGCATAACTGGTTTTGAACTGTGACTGCATTTCAAGAATGCCATAGCGGTCACTGTCAACTACCATTACGCTAATATAGTATTTCCTTTTTCCTCTCAGCACGATGGTTTCTTCTGGTTGGATGTCGAGTTGCTGCTTGCCGTTGCTTTTCTCAATCCGGTGGTAGATGGGCTTATTGAGGATGTTCACAAATTTACCTCCTTGTATCTCATAGATATTGAAACTAAGCACGCACCATTGGTATGAGGCTCCTTTAATATTCAGCAGAATGTCGCTGATGACGTAATCCTTCTTGCTTTTGAATACAGGTCCCCATTCAGTGCCATCAACCTTGCCCTTTCCACGGAATGACGCCAACGGCCCACTGATAGCTTTACTTGCAATTTTCTGTGGCTTGTTTTTCTTACCTACCACGACTTCGGCCAGCTCGATCACTTTGTCTTTCATCGTGACTGTCAGTTGTTGTCCGTTGGTGTATGTTTCGTAAGGAACAATTGTCTTTTGGAATGACACATGAGAAAACACCAAGTCATTCTTACGATTGGCAGGAATCTCTAACTCAAAGTTTCCTTTAGCATCCGATATGGTGCCAACGCTGTCCTCTGCGAAACCAATACTAACGTATTCAACCGTTTCACCTCGTTCATTGACAATACAACCTTTCTTTTTCATCTGCTATTCTTCGTTACTATAGTCCAATATATCTGCCGGTGTACAATCCAATGCCTTGCAAATGGCATCAAGTGTTGTAAAGCGTATGGCCTTAGCCTTACCCGTTTTCAGTTTCGAAAGGTTTGTGATAGTGATACCAACTAGCTCAGATAATTCATTAAGCGAAATTTTTCTTTTGGCCATCATCACGTCTAAGTTTACTACTATCATCTGCTGCCCTCCCTATACCGTTAAATCGTGTTCTGCTGCAACCTGATAGGCCATCTTATACAAGATACCAAAAACGAGTAGAATAAAAGATTGCACGAATGGATTTGAAGTAAGGGCTATTACTGCAGGGCCTTTAGAAATGAATGCTTGATTAAGATTGTCTGAAGCTACTGTTTGAAGGAATAACAATAGAACAGCAATAAAGATAAGCCTGATGTTCTTTTTAGGGAACAATTCTTCATGCTGGATTCCTTTTATGAGATTGATAAAGAAAGCCACGCATAGACCTATGACAGCCAACGTCAGTGCTATATATAATAGGAATACAGTGGAAACAAACAGAACTTGATTTTGTTTTGCTTCCCAATGGATATGGCTGCCTGTAGTATCAAAGACCTGATGATAACTCTGATAACACAGGAATATAAACCATGCGGCACAAAAGAACAATGCGACATAACTGAGCCATTTCAGTGTCATAGTCAATTTCTCATTCATAGCGTAAATCAAATAAATTGTTATTCTGGCTGCAAAGGTAGCATTATTTGTCGAAAAACGACAAATAATAGATGATAATTAACTATTATTTAACTGAATTCGTGTATAATCATAGAAATAATGTGTCAAGAATCAATTGATGTGGAGGTCACACGAAAAAACAAAAATCGTTCAAAAAGGATAGAATTTGATATATTCGCTTGAAAAAATGCGTTAAAATGTATAATATTCGTTGAAAAAAGTGCGTTGAGATAATGGTTATTCGTTTGAAAAAGTGTATCTTTGCAGCACAAAATCGTTTTAAAATATGCTGAAAAGGAAAATAGAAGACTCTCTTACCCTGTGGAAAGACTCAACAGGACACAAGCCTTAGGACAATGTTTTCAAAGTCTATATGTCCGATATTGGCTTGCTCGTAGAGATGCTTGGAGAGGGAACACGCGCAGACATTCTTCAAGGCAATCTTGGTGGTTTCAAAGGTGCTATATACGAGAATCTGATGGCCGACACACTTCACAAGAAAACGCAGAACCTTTACTATTTCCAAAAGGATTCAGGATTGGAATTAGATTTTCTTGTGCGAATGAACGGAGAGTGTGTTCCACTGGAAGTCAAGGCAAAGTCAAGCAAGGCTAAAAGTGCAAGAACTGTTTTGAACCACCCAGAGAAGTATCATGTCAAACAGATTATAAAGTTCGGTGAT
>CACZUS010000168.1 GCA_902784425.1 uncultured Bacteroidales bacterium | reverse complement strand
ACGAATGGTAAGGAATATCCTTACATCATGAAGAGCGATCTGAACTGGCATCCGTCAACACCGTTGGCAATGGTGCGTGATGGTGATATCGTGGCGATGTTGACGGATAAGGACGGGCTGGACACGCGCCACATTGGTATTGCCTTTTGGCAGAATGGGGCGTTGCATCTGATGCACGCGTCGAGTCTTTATAAGAAGGTGCTGATGAGCAAGGAGACTTTCTATGAATATGAGAAGAAGCAGCCCAAGCACATTGGTATCAGAGTGTGGAGGGTTGTTGAGAAGTGAAAAGAGAGAAATTTGTATACTATGTGAAACAGATACCAGGACCTGAGGATTCCGTCCCTTGGGCGTCCCTAATTCACCCAAAAATTGTCTTGAAATCTATATATCTTTTCCATCCACCTTTGTGATATCCAAAATACCATTGAGTGCATTTATATAACAATCTCCACAACAACCACTTTTTCCTGTTTCTAACTTTTTTCCAATGCAGCATCTTTGCTTTCAGATTATCAATGCATTCCTGAGGTGCCTCCAATAGATGATAAGTTTCAATTCTCTCTTGTAAAGTTACATCATAATGATCAGTAGTGGCACCAGTTCTTTTATCAAACAAGGCTACGATACATGGTGTTTTGTAATACGTTCCTCCATTTCTTAGGAGTGTCATGAAGAAATATCTATCGGCATCCTGTTTATATTTCAGATTATATCTCGTCCTGTAATAAAGTCTTCCCCTTTATCCTCATAGTTTTCAAAAATATCCTTAATAACATGATTGTTATAGAAATAGTCTCCAACATTTCTGAAGATAACCCATTCGCCAGTAGCCATTCTGGCACCTTTCATCATCGCATCATATATACCATTATCAGGTTCACTTATCCATTTTATTTTGTCAGCATAACTTTTGATAATTTCCGTTGTTCCGTCAGTACTAGCACCGTCTATTACAACACATTCTAAATTAGGATATGTTTGGCTTAACGTATTTTCAATTGTTTTACTAATAGTCTCAGCTCTGTTGAATACTACCGTAATAACCGAAACCTTTGGTAACCTTGGGTTTAACATTGGATTCATTTAAGATGGGTAACCATAAACTGAAGGCAATTCCAGTTTAATAGGTCGATGATTCTTGTATCGGTTTTGTTCCTCTTCTGAAAGGTGCTTTTTCAAAAGAGGATAGTGTCTATGTAAATATTCTTCTAAATGGCATGGCACCCAAACTCTTAGATTGCCAAATATTACCTCTTGCAAATTTCTCAGATCTTTCGTTGCTATGTAGTCACAGTAATATGGAACTGTATTACAATACTGTGTTGACTTGTTGTTAAAAAAGGTTTGGATAAAATGAAGAATACGATAGATTGTTTTTTTTGAGAAAAGAACGGATACCATTTTGATGAATAGACAATTTATCAAGGTAGCCTTAAGAGGCTCTTTGATATTACATTTACCGAGCCACGGATATCTCCATATTTCCTTTGCTACGAAACAATCATTAGCA
Organism: uncultured Bacteroidales bacterium; assembly: GCA_902784425.1. GTDB lineage: Bacteria > Bacteroidota > Bacteroidia > Bacteroidales > Paludibacteraceae > UBA1181. The sequence continues at coordinate 766 of CACZUS010000168.1, read as the reverse complement.
ATATTGGCCAGTTTGCGTTGAACAAAACGCCATCGTGTATTGTCAGGGATGTTGTCTAAAGGTAGGATATCAATATAAACGCCTTGATGAATGTCGTGATTCTGAAAAATCTCTTCGACAAATAAAGTGCCATTTCTTCTTACCTTAGCAAAAAAAAGGGGGTAATGCTTCTCTGAACCATACCACTGAAGGAAGTAGTTATCGTCCAATAACTGAGGGGCTTCCTTCAAGAAGTGGTCAAAGTCTTCACGCTTCATTCCGATGTCTATATCATCATCGAATGGTATAATTCCATTCCAATAGTAGACACCAATGGCAGAGCCGCCCAACATGACAAACCGTATGTTTAGCAAATCGCACACCCGTAGTATCTCTCCTAAGATATCATACAGGCATAGATGTAGTTGCTCTAGTTCTTCCGCTGTGTAGCTCATTATTGGACTTTTTCTATTCTAAGTACAAAATCCAATTAACCCTTAACCATTAACCCACAATGCTTCCAGGCTTTACGTCCTTGGTCGTTGTCACCACGCTGAGGCTCTCGTCGAAGTCAACGGCAGAGAGAATCATGCCCTGGCTCTCGATACCCATCATCTTGCGAGGCTCGAAATTGGCAACGAAGAGGATGCGCTTGCCTATCAACTCTTCAGGATTCTCGTAGAAGGCAGCAATACCTGAACAGATGGTGCGGTCAGTGCCAGAACCGTCGTCAATGGTAAACTGCAGGAGCTTCTTCGACTTAGGTACGCGCTGGCAGTTCTTAACC
>CACZUS010000167.1 GCA_902784425.1 uncultured Bacteroidales bacterium | reverse complement strand
CAACAAAATAATATATAAATATGACAAGCAGAACCATCTCCAATCGGTGACCGTACTGGATGGTAAAACCATTAAGATTACCGGGCAATACGTCAACGACCAACTCGTCTCTATAAAAGAAACGACGGACAAAGGTACCCAAATCATAGCAACATACACCTACGATTCGGTTGGCAATATTACAGAACGGACAAGAGAATCAAATGGAGTTAAGACAATAACAAAAACAACGTTTGTTTATTATGGGGAGTAGATGACGCATGGAATTTGAAGAATAATCGTCTATAGGGACTTTCTAGATATTCATCGTTTAAACAAAATTTAGTACTTTTGTGTCACAAACATGAAGAAACGATATGGAAGAGATGGATTTATCAAAGTACGTAGACGAATATGATGCAACTCCTGTCACAGGCGCATTTCTACCCGTCGAAGAGACTCTTGGGCATAAACTAGTGAAAGAGAATTATCAAGTGGCTCTCATCGGCGTGCAAACGGAATCAGACCCACACAATATTGGGGCAGGTCTGGCTCCCAACGCTATTCGTAAGCAACTCTACGAACTCACTGGTTTCTTTCATACCATTCAGATTGCAGACCTCGGAAACCTGAAGATAGGAAAAAAGAAAAAGGATGCCTACTATGCTCTTGCCGACGTGGTACGGTATCTTACAAATCAGCAGATTATCCCTATCATCATAGGAGGTACCCAAGAACTCACCGTTCCAATGTCGGAAGGTATCACAGATATCTGCTCCAAACAACGTGTTTCTATCATCGACTCTAAGATTGACCTTAGTAGTGACAATACCATCCCTTCCGCTCATAATTATCTGAAGTGGATCATCAATAAAAAGGAGGTCAGTGAGACCAACCTCTTGGGCATCCAGAATTACTATTGCTGTGAGTGGCAGGTAAAAGAATTTGCCAATAAAAATTGTCTGGTCAAAAGATTGAGAGAAGTACGCGACAAGATATACCTATGCGAACCCATCCTGCGAGATTCTGACTTGTTCAGTTTCGACATATCCGCCATTCGTCAGTCTGATGCTCCCGGACGTGCCATATCCATTCCTAACGGACTAAGCAACGTGAACGCATGCGAACTGGCTCACTATGCGGGTCTCAGTGACTCAATATTGGCTTATGGCTTGTTTGGATTAAATCCATCGCACGATGCATCAGAGACAACAGCCGCACTTGCCGCACAGATTATATGGCACATACTGTCGGGCATCGACAATCGCTACCACGACTATCCACAAAGACCCATCGAAGAGTATCGCAGATTTGTGGTTTATCCTAAAGTAGAGGGCGACACGCAGACCATCTTCTATAACTCCCTTACCAACCGCAGATGGTGGATTGAAATTCCAACTGCTGAGGGGAATAAGATTTTTGCTTGTTCACAAGATGATTATATGCAGTTTTGCAACGACTCCATTCCAGATATCTGGATGAGACATTTTATCATAATGACCATCACACCATACTGTTTGCACAGACGAACCAATTGACGATTGTATTCCCATGCTTTCTCCTTACCACGATTCGGGTTCAGAGAACTGTTATTAATCTCTAATAGGATGCGCGTCTCTTTAGCGGCTCGCACCACCTCTTCAAGATTGAGGTCAGCACTTCCGTCGGCTGGATGACTGATAATATCAATCTCTGGATTTTGCATCACTTTGATCATCGCCTCCGTGTTTTCCTCTATGGTGCCTCCCGTATAGCATGACTGATGGATGCCAGCGATTCGGAGGTCCAACATGTTGATGTACTTCTCCTTCAAATCCAAATCACCATTCACATTCAGTATGTTGATTTCTGCGCCCATCAACAGCCTGACCCCGTTCATTTTGCGGGGTATAACATGGAAATTAGAGAAATAAACAGGATTACACGAACCACGCACGGTAGGACCATGATCTGTGATGCCTAATATTTTCAGCCCTTTGTCGGCAGCCGCCTGCACCATCTCTTGCAAAGTGCTATAAGCATGA
>CACZUS010000166.1 GCA_902784425.1 uncultured Bacteroidales bacterium | reverse complement strand
TACCGCATCAGGACTGTCTAGGAAGATTTTGATGATGACAGACAAAATCACTTGTGCATGTGCTACTCATGTTGTGCCTGAAGGAGAGGGGGTAAAGCAGGATTTGCAGCGCTGTATCACTAGAAAACCATTGAAAGTGCTTGGCTATGGTAATGTGAAGGGAGTGGATTTGGATTATTGGAAGCGGACATTGGGTGCTGTGGACTCGCAGAAGTTTACATTTGTCTTTGTTGGGCGAATAGTGAGGGAAAAGGGCATCAATGAGTTGGTGTCAGCCTTTGTGCGGTTGAACAAGGAGCATGCAGATACGCGGCTGTTATTGGTGGGACCCTATGAAGAGAATCTTGACCCTGTGCTGCCTGAAACAAAACGCCTCATAGACGAATGTGAAGCTATAGAGGCAGTGGGAAGTCAGAAGGACGTGCGACCATTTTATGAACAGAGTGACGTGCTGGTGTTCCCCAGTTATCGGGAAGGGTTTCCCAATGTTGTAATAGAGGCGGGAGCGATGGAATTGCCAAGCATTGTTACGGATATCAATGGATCGAGAGAGATTGTTGAAAATGAGAGGAATGGATTGATTGTTTCCCCATGTGACGAGCGTGCTTTATATGATGCGATGAAATGGATGGTGGAGCATCCTAATGAGAGGAAAAGGATGGCTGAGAATGCCCGTCCAATGGTTGCAAATCGTTTTGAACAAGGATTCGTGAGGAAGTGTCTCAAAGAATATTATAAGAGTGTTCTTGAGAATAAGACCAATCGGTCGTGATAATGAGGCGCTTTCAATAAAATGCTCAATAATCGTATCTTGAAGTCTTTTGCTATTTGTGTGTTTTTGTGGATGCTATGGGGGATAGTTTTTGAAGAAAAAGTATCCTTTTTAATATAGAAAGGTGTCAGTTTGAAAAAATAGTGCTAATTTTGCAAAAATTATCGTTATTATATGGATAGAATTAATTTGTGTCTTGCTCACATGAGTGGCAACGAAATGCAATATATTCAAGAAGCTTTTGATACGAATTGGGTCGTACCACTTGGCCCAAACGTGAATGCTTTTGAAGAGGATTTGGAGGATTTCGTGAATGATAATGGCGCGTTGGATAAGAAAGTGGTGGCATTGAGTGCAGGTACGGCGGCGATTCATTTGGGACTGATTATGTTAGGGGTAGGTAAGGGCGATGAGGTGATTTGCCAGTCTTTCACTTTTGCCGCTAGTGCTAATCCTATTATGTATCAGGGTGCCACTCCTGTGTTTGTGGATAGTGAACCTAGTACTTACAATATGGATCCGCAGTTGCTGGAGGAGGCGATTAAAGATCGAATTGCCAAGACTGGTAAGAAGCCCAAAGCGATTATTCCTGTATATTTGTATGGTATGCCGGCGAGGATTGACGAAATCATGGAGATTGCAAGACGTTATGAGATTCCTGTTCTGGAAGATGCTGCTGAAGGTTTTGGCTCCAAGTATAAAGGACGGATATGTGGAACATTTGGAGATTATGGTGTGATGTCCTTTAATGGAAATAAGTTAATAACGACTAGTGGAGGAGGCGCATTGATTTGTCCTAATGAAGAGGCGAAGAAGCATGTGATGTTTTATGCCACTCAGGCACGTGAAGCATATCCTTACTATCAACACAGATTGGATACAATTATCGTATGTCTAATATTTGTGCTGGTATAGGAAGAGGACAAATGACGATTGTGGGTGAACATATTGAGCATCATCGTTGGGTTCATGATTACTATCATAAAAAGCTGAGAGGATACGATGGCATTGTACTTCAGAGTGCTCCGGAACGTTATATGGAATCCAACTATTGGCTGTCCACAATAAGGTTTGAAGATAATAAGCACACAATTGATGGAAAGTTGCTGCCTTTGATAGAAAGGCTGAGCAGAATGGGCATAGAAACGCGTCCACTGTGGAAGCCAATGCATTTGCAGCCTGTGTATAAGGATGCTCCAGCCTATGTGAATGGTGTAAGTGAACATCTTTTCTCTTGTGGACTTTGTTTGCCGAGTGGTCCATATGTTGGAGAACGGGAGATCAATTATATTGTACAGAGCATTGTTGATAATTTGTGATTATAGGAAATATAGAATGAAACGACTCTATTTACTATTGACATTGTCATTCCTTTTCTTAACGGGATATGCACAACAGCAGAAATGGAAGGCGCCTAAAAGGCCCAAACGCCCCAAGTGGGAGGCTCCCAAACAGATGGCTCCTGAAGTGATAGATGTATGGAGACCATATAATGTTTCGGACAACTGGTTCTTGGACTTTTATGGTGGCGTGAGCCTCTCACTGGCTGAGAATATGGCGGGACATGATTTCGGGAAGTTGTGCCGTCCTATGTTTGATTTTGGACTTGGAAAACAATTTTCCAATGTGTGGAGCACGCGATTCACGTTTGGATATAAGAACCAGAAAGGTTGGGCCAGTAAGCAAGCGATAGCGGCAAGTACGTTGCTGGGCGATGGTGACTATACGTATCAAGTGCTGGTCTTTTATGTGGATGAACTGATGAGTTTCACGAAGATGTTCTTCCCCTACAATGAGATGCGTAAATTGGATGTGCAAATGTTTGTTGGTGCCGGTGTCAATTATTCGTGGAATTTTGATGACAAAGTAGATCGCTGGGCGAGATATGGTTATCCTGTAGATGGAAGCGACCATGTAAACTGGGCGGCAAGGGCTGGTTTGTTGGCAATGTGGAAAGTGAGTGAAACTGCAGATTTGTCACTGCAAGGTTCGTATAACATTGTGAATGATAATTTCAATGGAGTGAAGCATGTGAATCGGTTTGCGCTGGATTCATATACCGACGTGGTGTTGGGTGTGCGACTTCATCTGGCAGACCATTATGGCAATAACCGATATTGTAAAGTCCGTCGATGGGAGGCCACGTCTTTGAGAACGGCAGAAAGCAAGGTGGCAAATTTGTTGGAAGAAGAACGGACGAAGGAGTATGAAGCAAGGGAAGCTGCAGAGGTTGTTGCTTATGGAGAACTGATGAAAACTCATATTTCTTTTTATGTGGACAGAACTTTTGTGAATGATTATCAGATGGATAATATTCGCATAGTGGCAGATTTTTTGAAGAAAAATCCCGATGTCAATCTTATTGTCCGTGGATATTGTGGCGCTTCTTCGAAAAGTGAGTCGCCAGATATGCATTTAGCAGAAAGAAGGGTTGCATCAGTTAAGAAAGCATTGGTGAAATACTACCATGTGGATTCGTCTCGTTTTGAAACGTGGTTTGATGAAGAAGCGACAGCGCCTTTCCCCATGAAAGGAGAATGGATTGAT
>CACZUS010000165.1 GCA_902784425.1 uncultured Bacteroidales bacterium | reverse complement strand
TATCATCTGTCAGATGGTATTTTCTATTTCTCTGTGGCATTGCCAGATGGAAATTATAAAGTGACAGTTACGTTAGGATCTAAAAAGACGAAAGGAAACACCACTGTTAGGGCTGAGTCACGACGTCTTTTTGTTCAAAATGTGGAAACGAAGAAGGGCGAATTCAAAACATGCTCCTTCGTCGTTAATAAGCGAAACACAACCATACAGCTTCCTGATGGGAAAAGCGACTATGTACGTATTAAGAAGCGTGAAGAGGGTAAGATGAATTGGGATGATAAGTTGACAATAGAGGTGAATGGCGATTTACCGACGGTGTCTTCAATTATGATTGAACCAGCTAATGATGTCCCAACACTATGGCTTTGTGGTAATTCCACGGTTGTGGATCAGGACTATGAACCTTGGGCATCGTGGGGACAGATGATAACTCGTTGGTTTACGGATAAGGTGGCTATTGCCAATTATGCGGAAAGTGGTGAGACAGCCACGTCTTTCATTGCAGCAGGACGCTTGAAAAAGATTGTGTCTTTGATGAAGGAGGGTGACTATCTATTGATGGAATTTGGCCATAACGACCAGAAGGAGAAACGTCCAGGTAGCGGGGCTTTCTATAATTATGCATATGCGCTGAAACAGTTTGTGGATGAGGCTCGCGCAAAAGGGGTGACTCCCATCTTTGTCACCCCCACACAACGTCGTTCTTTTGATAGCAACGGAAAAATTCTGGAGACACATGCCAATTATCCGGAAGCAATGCGATGGGTGGCAAAAGATTTAGGAGTTCAGCTCATAGAACTTCATGACATGACTCGCGTTTTTTATGAAAAACTTGGGACAGAAGGTAGTAAACATGCTTTTGTTCACTACCCAGCACGTACATATCCGGGGCAATCGAAAGCCTTTGAAGACAACACGCATTTTAATCCTTATGGAGCTTATGAGATTTCAAAAATGATGGTGGAGGGTATGAAAGTTCTGAATCTGCCCATCGTTAAATATGTTCAAGAAGATTACGTTCCATTTAGTCCGTCCCAACCAGATGATTGGAAATCTTTTCATTGGAATGACGGTCCTTTCATCGACATAGTGAAACCAGATGGCAACTAAAATGCCATCCTGATACTATTTGATGCCTTATTATACGTTGTTTCCTCATGATTACGCATGCAAATTTTTTCTCATGATTACGCATGCAAATTTTTTTGTTAAAATTCTTTTTTATTATTTAAGAAATGCGTACATTTGACGTTAGTTTGTATAAATACAACCTGAATCTGTGACTTTAGCGAGGCTAATTAATCACAAGTTTGTTTCTAACGCTTTGAAAGACACCCTGTTGTGGATGATGGGGTGAAGTAAAGGTGTGCTCGGAAACGAAAAATCATTAAATGCCTTTCAAAGAGACATTTTGGGAGAATGTAAGGATTTTTGAAAGTTAAAAAATATTAAATATGAAAAAAGCGCATTTGTTGCTCAGTGCCTAAAGACATTGCTTATTTCCAAGATTTTAATCCAGGCAAATCTATCGTCGTTCAGAATCCGGTGGAAATCAAATTTAAGGCGGATGACGAAATTAGAATTATGGTGAGTTCGGATAAACCAGAACTTGCTGCCCAGTTTAGTTTGTCTTCAGGAACCAGTGGGGGAGGGAATGAAGGTTCTCGTTATACCATAGATTCTGAAGGCAGTATTCGTTTCCCCATGTTAGGTAAGATTCATGTAGCGGGTTTGAATCGTCAGGAGCTTCAGGAAACAATACGTGAACAGATTATGGAGAAAGGATTGATCCGTGACCCGATAGTGACTGTGGACTATTCCAATTTGTATGTGATAGTATATCCAAATAGATAGGGATAAATTTACCATTCTTGATGCGATTGGATCAAAGGGCGATTTGAACATTAATGGTTTGCGTACCAATGTGAAGGTGATTCGTGAGAATTATGGTAAGAAAACAGTGTATGAGGTGAACCTTTGTTCTGCAGAAGATTTGTATTCATCTCCAGTATATTACTTGCAGCAGAATGATGTGATATATGTTGAGATGAACAACAAGGAAAAGCGCAATGCAACGGTTATGGGTAATTCCACTGTTCAGCCATCGTTCTGGATTAGTATGGCTACCTTTATTGTGGGTGCAATGGCGTGGTTCAAATAAGCTCTAAACTCTTGTCTCTAAACTTTAAACTCTAAACTAAACATGTTGCCTCTTAATAATCAACCCGTGAATGGTGGCTATCCAATGGTAAATGCTACCTCATCAGCACCTAAAGGTGGATCTGCTTATGCGAAGGTCATTGAAATGCTGATGGTTTTCGCTTCCAAGTGGTATTGGTTCCTTCTATGTCTTGCCTTAGGGCTCGCAGGTTCGTATTTCTATTTACAAGCAACGCCTCCGATTTACACTCGTTCTGCTTCTATTCTGATTAAGAATGACATGCAATCTGGTGGCGGAGCAAGTGGCGCTTCTGCCATTAATATGTTTGGAGGTAGTGTGGACGTCCAGAATGAGTTGTTCACACTCCGTTCATCAAGTTTAGCAGAATCGACTGTGCGTAATCTCCATCTTGAAGTGAATTGTTATGCACAGGGACGTTTTCATGAAGAAATCATCTATGGTACGAACTTAAGTGTACAAATTGTCCCTTTGGATCTGAATGATTCTGAATCTGCAGAATTCATGTTTGATTTGAAGAATGATGGTACTTATGTGATGAGCGATTTTGTTCGTGGTGGTGAAAAGGTGTCTGGTTCCATTACGGGAAAAGTTGGTCGGACGGTGAGAACCCCGATAGGACAAATTGAAGTGAATAAATCCGTGAATTTCGCCCCACAGGAGATAACCCTTCGAGTGGAACGTACGCCAATCCATGCGGCTGTGAACAAAATTACATCAAGCTTGGATGTGAGTGCGGTCAGTGATATGTCCACAATTATCAAGCTTTCATACAACGATGAAAGCCCTCAGCGGGCGGAAGATGTCCTCTCTACCATTATCGCCGTTTATAATGAGAACTGGGTGAAGGATTGCAATCGTCGTTCTGTGTCAACTTCTGAATTTATTGGCGAACGATTGGAAGTGATTGAGAAGGAATTGGGTAATGTGGAAACAGATATCTCTAATTTCAAATCTGAGAACTTGATTCCTGCAGGTCAAAGTGACGTTGCGAGCATTTATATCAGTCAAGCTACCTCAGCGACAGCTCAATCAACAGAAATAAGTAACCAGTTGCACATGGCTCGGTATGTGCGTAATTATTTGACGAATGAAGCGAATAAATACACATTGATTCCTGCCAATCAAGGCGTGAATAGTCCGAATATCAGTGGACAAATCGCAGAATATAATGCTTTGCTTTTGTCTCGTAACAATCTGTTGAGCGCCAGCTCCTTGCAGAACCCAATCATTCAGGAGAACTTCGAAATGCCTTGATTGCCTCTGTTGATAACCATATTGCTTCCTTGAATGTGGAACTGAGTTCCGCCCAATCTATTCGTGGACAGGCAAATAGCAAAATAGCATCATCCCCTTCACAATCCAAATATTTGTTGAATCAGGAACGTCAACAAAAGGTGAAGGAAAACCTTTATCTGTATCTTCTTCAGAAACGTGAGGAAAATGAACTCTCTCAGGCATTTACTGCTTACAACAACAGGGTGATTACTCCAGCTTCTGGCTCGAATGTTCCAACATTCCCTGTTCCCAGCATGGTATGGATGATTGGTGCTATCGTTGGCATCGCTGTTCCTGCTTTGATTATTTTCCTTTTGGAGGCAATTAACAATCAAGTACGTGGTCGCAAAGATTTGAACGAGCTCTCCATTCCATTTATTGGTGAGATTCCAATTCACCGTCGTCATCGTACTTTGAAAGAAAAGGTATTTGGTCCTTGGAAAAAGTTGTGGAACAATATTTTGATAATGTTGAGACTGGCTCAAGAGGAGGAAGATAAGACGTTGCATATATTGGTGAAAGATCATTCACGAAATGTCATTAATGAAGCATTCCGTGTGATTCGTACGAATATTGAGTTTATGACGGCAAAGGGTAGTCGAGGTAAGGTCATCATGTTGACCTCCTTCTCTCCAAACTCAGGTAAGACGTTTGTCGTGACAAACCTTGTCACCTCTTTTGCTATCAAAAGGCAACGAGTGCTGGCGATAGACCTTGACCTTCGTAAGGCATCTCTTTCCGCTATGGTTGACAAGCCTAAGATTGGTATAGCAGACTACCTCTCGGGTGTGACGGATAGTTTTGATGATATTGTGGTTCGAAATGCGACACATGATTATTTGGATGTAGTGCCTGTGGGAACAATTCCGCCCAACCCGACAGAATTGTTATTTGATGATCGTCTTGGCAAGTTGCTGGATGAATTACGTAATCAATATGCGTATATCCTTCTTGACTGTCCGCCAGTTGAGATTGTTGCAGACGCTACAATCGTAGGTCGTTGCACGGATTCCACTTTGTTCATCATTCGTGCAGAGCATTTTGATCGTAACCTTCTTCCTGATGTGCAGAAGTATTACGATGACAAACGTTTGCCCAAGATGTCCATCATCCTCAATGGTACCACCGACTCCTTCTCTTATTACGGATCTCATCGTTATGGTGCTCGTTATGGATATTATGGCGGTTCTGCTTATGGTGGATACACAAAAGATGATGATTAATTTTAGTTAAGGTTAGGGCTAAGGTTAACGTTACAAACAAACTTTTTTCGAACAACATAAAATAACATAGTACTATGAGTAATTCTAAGCGTAAAATTCTTTTCCTTGTCGAATCATTGGATTCTGGTGATGCAGGGAAAGCCTTATCTGTATTGGTGCAGTATATTGACAAAAGCAAGTATGATGTCACGGTATGTGCCATCAATGGCGGCGGACAGTACGAAGCCATCATTAGGGAAAATGCCAATTACAAAGCAATCTTGACAGACCCTGATGGTATCAAGCGTACGATGGTCTATCGCAACCTTCCATTGTCATTGGTTTATAAGTTCTATGTGCCACAGGGGAATGACGTTGAGTTTGCATATTCAGAAGGTTTCGTGACGAAATTGTTAAGTCGTGCTTCGAAGGGAAAGACAAAAAGATATGCTTGGGTTCATACAGATTTAGCAAAGAATCATTGGACGAGTGATTTCTTTAGCAGCATCAAAGAGGAGACTGAAGCATATAACAAATTTGATAAGGTGGCTTGTACAACGAACCTTCTTACAGAAGCTTTTAAGAAGCAATTTCCAGATGTAAAAGTACCGGTTGAGACGGTATATGACCCGATTGATTCACTGTCTGTGCGCCTCAAATCATTGAATGTCAGCAACCCGGACGAGAATCCGGTAAAGGTTCGTT
>CACZUS010000164.1 GCA_902784425.1 uncultured Bacteroidales bacterium | reverse complement strand
AGGTTCTATGACATCGTCTTTTAAAACGCCTCTTTCAAAGATGGCCGTTCGTACTTTTCCATCTCGATAGCTACTTACAACAAATTGAGAACTCAATGCAGTAACAGCTTTGATGCCAACGCCATTCATTCCAATAGAATTCTTAAATACTTTCTTCGTTTTGTCTGACTCAAACTTTGCACTAGTTTTTGGTTCACTTACGCACTCTATGAGTTTGCCTTGTGGTATTCCTCTTCCGTAGTCTCGAACAGAAATACGTTTGCCATCTTCAACATTCACTTCTATCCTATCTCCAGCATTCATTTTGAATTCGTCAATAGAATTATCCATCACTTCCTTTAATAAGATATAGATGCCATCGTCAATCGATGAACCATCACCCAATGTGCCTATATACATTCCTGGGCGATGACGGATATGCTCAAGCCCAGATAATGTTCGAATATTGCTGTCATTGTAATCCTGTTGCATAATAACCCTATTTTTTTTGACTATTAGTATCGTTTGTGCAAAGAAAACAAAGACCTCTGCCTGTTGGTGGCAGAGGTCAGAAGAAAAACGCTAATATTTGTAATCTGATTGAAGCTTAGCAATCGATCTATGCATACAACTAAACATTTCTTTGTCTGCGATGCATCAAGTCATTCTCGATGCGATTTGATGAAATTAGGATGCTTCTCAAGAAAACAATGATAGGCATCAATTAATTGGTTGAACCATTCTTCCGAACTCTTTCTCGCACTCAGATGCCAATTGTTGATAGCAAGTTTATTATTCTCTTTATCATAATATATCCAACCATCGTTATCTATCCAACCATTATCGTCTTTATTATCTAAATTATTGTAACACTCTTTTTTTAAGAAGTTCAACAACAAATTTCCACTTTCCTCTACGTAATCTGAATAACCACAACAAATTATAATATCAGCATCTAAATTAAGAATCTGCTCTTTAAGTAACTCACGATCTCGTTCAATGTAGAACTTTAGGGTATGATTTGATACCGAACTTACACCAGCTTCCTTCTTTGCATTAATCCTTGCAATTGGGAATGTCTTGTATAGTTCAATTGCTTGTTCATTCGTAAAACTATTATAATCCACTTTGTCTCCAGATTTAGTAATGACCAACCCATATAACTGATACATTAGATTACGAAAGAAAGCATACGACAGATTCCCAGTTTCGCCTCTTACATCCCATGCATCACAATCTTCTCCTGCATTTTGGTCCTTTGTCAAAAACAAAATTCTCAGTGGTGCCTCATTCCACATTTTGTTTTCTTGTTTGTTGTCTGATTCATAACGTTCTGTACTATTATCGTCTATTTGCCCACGATACATTATTCCATCGTCGGCAAAGTTTGTTTCACCTCGCTCTTCATTTCTTTTTCGCCATTTTTCAAGAATGCGTTCGTTTTCTGTCACATAGTCATAGTCTTTCATAACACAAATGATTTAATTGATTTTCACCACATCCAACCAAACGGAAGTGTCCGCACATGCTTTCTTTATATCAACACCATATTTGGCTTTAAAAGCATTGTTTATTTGTTCTTTGCCCTGTAGGGTGCTTAAAGGCAATGATTGGGATGACACTTCAACTGACATTCCTTTTTCCAAACGAACACCATTGGAGTTCAAGTTGGATTTTACAGTTACTTTGTACAACATAATTACAAGTTTTTTGTTATTAATAATAAAATATCTTTCACACAATCCAAGTGCAAGCCTCTACTTCATCAAGCGCGTATGATGATGGATTTTATCGTTTCTATCCAAACAATGTTTTCCTAAATTTCTCCTCTTCATGTTGAGACATTTTACGATGCTCGGTCTCTTCAAAAATCATTTTTATCAGGGTGAAATAGAAATCCTTCTCCTTCTGCCATTCCTCATGATATAGTTTCAAGAACTCGTTCGTGTACGACAATATACCTTGATCTACTGCTGTAATACATGTTTCGCCGAAACGAAAGGCCTCGCCACCATCCATTCCATGATTCTTAGCCAATTCAAATGCCTGGGCGTAGATAACACTAAACTCCTCTTTACACTCATCGTGGTAGTCGGCATAAGCGCGGGCGTAAATCTCACTTTTACCTAAAGCAATCATTCTTCTGTAATCATTGCAATAGTTTTCAACTGCTTCCTTAGGGTCGCACTCGATTTTAGAACATAGGAACTTGTACTCATATCTTTCCCTGAAAAGCGGGTCTGTACTCATTGATGCGACGTGGATATCCAATTCTTTCTCCCTGTTTTCTTTCTCTACAATGGCATCATAC
>CACZUS010000163.1 GCA_902784425.1 uncultured Bacteroidales bacterium | reverse complement strand
CCACGATAGTTTTTAACAGCAAATTTCGTAAGCATAATGATATGTGTTTTTAATTGTAACTGAATTTGAATTTTCGTACAAAGTTATATGAAATTCATCGTTCCGTAAAATTTTTACGGCACAAACTCACTTTTGTCACGTATTTTAAATTTGCTTATAGGGTGGGATGGCTTCGCCGTTGTCAGTGACATGAGGACTGACAAAAGCATGAAACCATATTTTGTATAATAGTCTTATATTCGACTTTCAAACATTTTTACTTGTCATCAAGATAAGATGATTTTATGAAATTACAATTAGAATCAAACAAACATTCACTTGGTATATCGTTACACTCTTTTGAATAATCTAAAAGAAACATGACATAGTTCCACTCATCTGTTCGTTTAAATAACTTAGACGGAAAATTATTCCCCATTGAAACTAAAAGTATCTTCCCTTTGAAATATGCGTAGCCATAAGCATCAATTATACCATTACAACACCTAACTGCAGATTCGAATGTAAAAAGTATATCCATACAATACGAAAGTAACGATGTAACACAATAACTATCTGATTCATTGACTAGACCAAATGTTATATTATTAGCGTTATGACTCGTATATTTTTCATGTATCTCTTGTGATTTCTGAATCATCGAATCGACAGCCAACGAATCAATTATTTCACATCGATTCATTTTTACGCTGATTAATTCATAATCAGATTCTTTTGCTTTTTTCGCATGAGAATACGAAATGCATAACAAACATATTGCCAATGTTAAATATATCTTTTTCATTTCCTTGGTGTAAATGGATGGTTTATGAGTTAACGTTTCCTTGCATAAAATTGTCCTGCGATGCCATATTTAATGATTATTTCATAAGCAAAATAATCTCTTTTGAATTTTTTGCTGAAATTTTTAAACCTTATTCTGTTTTTTTTATCATCTATAGTATATACATACACTACAGGACCTCCCATAATTCCAAAAAATCCTTTGTGTATTGTGAATTCTAATTGATCTGAATATCCAAAATCGCCTTTGTCTACGAAAGTCAAAGCACTTACTTTTATCGAGTCTGCTGAGATTAATTTCATATAAGAAATGCTATCCACGATGATGTCTCCATAATTCTTGTTTAGCACATTTAATTCCACACATTCTCCGTCTTTATATGGATGCAATTCAAAATCGCTTAATTCCCCATCAATAATAACTACCATAGGGAAACTTCTATTAGATATTCTGCTTATTTCTTTTTCATTGAAATATTCTTCATTGACTTCATCGAAGTTCTTATGTGTTGCTTGTGAAAAAGATTTTGGGGTACACAACACCAAAAAGAATAGTATCATATATGTTTTTATATTCATAATAAAACATAATAGTTTATTATTCACCAATGTAGACTCAATCTGACACACATTCTGCAAAATATAAATTATAAAATTATACGTCTCATTTGCTTATGGGGTGGCACGGCTTCGCCGTTGTCAGTGACATGAGGACTGACAAAATTAATGATATTTTTATAACCGGAAATTTATCTATCAAAAGAAGTTTCCTCCATATAATCGTCGAGAATTCATTATTTCTTGTTTTTCTTTACATGTTCTTTTTTCATAACAATGAATTTTGAAGCAGTATTAGGGAAATAATATAACCTTCGTTTTGTTTTAACATAAAAAACATGTTTTCTGTCACTCATATAATTTCTCGACAAAACAGTCGCCAAATCATTCTCTTCAAAGCAATTACAAATGGCAATAACATTTTTATACGATGTATATTCCCCCTTACATTCCATAGGTACCATACCACCTATGGAAAATTTAAATGTGTCTTTATCAAGAATAAGCCGATATGTTATTTTTGTATTTCTTATTGTATCAAATCCGACATACTGTATTTCTTTTGAAAAAACATTATTTACAACTAACGTTAAAACATATAATACTATGATTCTCTTCATAAGTTATTTATTTTTTATACTTTATATTAGGAATATCTTTGGCACTGGAAATATTGCTTGAATAAAGACTCTTTACTATTTTCATATTTTTACAATAAGAATACATTAAATCTACTTTAGACGAATTAATATTTATGGGGGCAACACCCAAGTTGTTTGCTGCATATCCTAATTCAGCTACAAATTTGCTGTTAACGTCACTCATAGATGATGGCCTTGTAGAAATGTTTTCTAACACACTTGGATCGTAGGCATATTGATTTTTATAAGCTTCTACTTCATCTCCAAAATCAATCAGGAGAGTAGAACCATCAATAGCATGGAAAGCAAGATCTCCTCTTTCGTATTGACCCGCATGAGTTAATTCATGAACGAAGTTTGAAACATTGCCAACATATAACTCAATGATGTCAGTCTCAGTGTTTAATTTAATTTCACCAAAATCATCTTTGGGGTTGATGCGTTTGATTGAATATACCTGAGTACTTTCCTCTACTTTATTCATTGTAATAAGACATTCTTTTTAATCTGTTTATTCTTTCCTGATCAGGATTGTCTTGTTGGCTTAATTCGTTAATTTTTTCAGTAATACTATTCTTGTATGTATTCCAGTCTTCTTTTGACTGTTCTGCAATCTTTCTTCCATCCACATCCACCAACCCCACAGGATTCCCCGCGCAATAATTATACGGGTTCATACCCACATACTTCCGTCTCCTTGGCAGAGAAACGGTAATCAAGGTCGACACTACTGCCCTCGACAAGCAACTCTCCGTATGGCATGTAGGCGAAGCTCTGGACAATGGTTGCTCTCTTGTCTGTGACAAGCACCACCGAAGATATATGGTCGCCGTGATAGAAATACTCATCCACCTCTCCTATCATGTTCGGGTCGGTGAACGTGTAGCCTGCACGGACACTGTCGGGCGTCAGCTCCTCGAATTGGATAGGTGCTCCCGGAGCAGAACCACTGTCTGGGAAAACTGGGTACTTCGGCCAACCACGTGGAATGTCATAAGTAGTCTCTTCTGGTGCCACATAGTTTGGATTCTCCGTCACCTCCAGCTTGCCCTCCAGCAACAGTTTCTCATAGATGCCCTTGTTGGTGGCTGGCCCCGGCGGCAGGTCGTACCTACGCGCCAACTCGCTGGTCGACTCATTGTTGAGCTGCGCCATACGCTTCACGTAGTTCTGGTTGCCCGCCGTGATGACGGGGTTCGTCGCCTGATCGAACTTGTTGGTGAACTGTCCGCTGCCGATTCGACTGCTCACCCTCTCACCCCCGACATAGTAATGCTTGGTGAAACGATCCTTCGCATAGGTGAACATTGGGGAGACATACGCAGTGAAATCCTCGCCGTGCTGTATGCTTCCCATAAACTTGCCGTTCACGAAGAGCATGTCGTTGGTGGAGGTGCTTTTCACAATCCGCTCGCCTGCGTGGTCGTAGGTAAAGCAGAGGTCTGCACCATTTACACTGATAGCCGACATTCTGTTCTCCTCATCCCATATCATCTGTCGGAAGTCGCCACTCGCCGTGTCCATCCAAGAGGTAGGGTTGCCATTCGCATCATACGAGTACAACCGACTGCCTATCCTGCTCGGAGCAGAAGGGGTGTCGCCATCATACTGATAACTGCGATTGTGCTCCACGACGGTCTTCTCTCCGTCACTCTTGCTGACAGATTGATGTCTCTGAGTTTTGTTCATTATCGAATATCGGTTGTCGTATTTCATCGAGAGGGTGTATGAATGTTTTTCTTCTCGTGTCTCTGAATCTCCTTCTGCCGAAATAAGACGGTCAAGGTCATCATACCTGTACGAATGTTTGTAGTTGCCTCCCAGTCCAAAGTCGGGGATGTTGGCGGAGTTCACAACAGAGATAAT
>CACZUS010000162.1 GCA_902784425.1 uncultured Bacteroidales bacterium | reverse complement strand
CTCGTTTCAATGAACATACCTTTTTCAAGACGTTGCTTTTTGTTCTTACATGCGGCATTACCGCTGTTCTTTACTACAATTCTCCAAAGTGCCATAATTACATAATTTTAAAAATAATGTGATACATGATGATGTTTTAATCGTAAAATACAGTTGTTACTCTCATGTCCTGCCCCAAATCTTCATCTGTATAGATATAGAACAAGTTAGAACCTGAGCAGCGTGAAACAATACATTCTATGATGCTCGCTTCCTCGACCCTGAAGGGATGAGCGGAAGACGTGCCTATGCAGACAACACAGTTCTTTAGTGGCGGTATGTTGTAAGCCTCGTATTTTTCAATCAGTTCTTTCATCCATGCAACACGTTTCTGGCTGTCAAAAGCCATTGTTTTATACTCGTATGACTGCATATGCTCACATAAAAGTAACGACTTTAAATCTTCAGCTTGAGACATTGGCGATTTTAATATTGCCATAATGACATAACTGGCCACCTGTATCCTATTATAGTATTCTCCTCTGATGATATGGCGTGTGTAGCTACGCATAGAACTCCTGCGTATGCCAGCTTTAGCAAAGGCCTTTCTGTGCGACTTAAACTCCTTACATTTACTACGTATCCTATTATAGAATGCTCGCACTTTCAAGTATTCCTTAATAGAAGGAACTTTACCACCTGCCGATTCTATGGCACGGATAACTTTCATAGCTCGTAGGCGCGTTATATCGTGGTCAAGCATGTCCTCAGCATAGTAGTCCAGGTTCTCGAACCGTTCATCTCGCTGTTCTTCTGTGAAGCCCCAAAACGATGTATGCCAAAGACAGCACATAGCAATCTCAGCTAATGATGCTTTAACATCTGGTTCTATTATAAGTTCCTTGGCAAGAGAATGCTCCCATAAGTCTCCTTCTAAAGGATGTGCGTCTAAGTGTGGTTCTGGCCAACTCTCGTCAAGCTCACCATTACTCACCACCGCCGTTGTCCTTTCTCCCAGTTCTGGTGTCAAATGGCGAAGGTAGTCATAGTGGATTTTATACAAAGCCAACGCATTCCAACCATGATACCGTTTTATGAACGGCACTATCTCGTCAAACGAGACCTGATGCAATAATTCTTTGTATGTCATATGTATTTAAGTATTGTTGAATAACTTGAGTCACTAACATATTCAATAATTGAAACAGACTCCAAATCCTCCTTGCCTGAATCATCAGAGTAGTAGCTTTCCCTATGAAGAACCTTTATTCTTTTCTTCAAGAACTCTCTATCTAAGTAACTCAAGCAGTCATCTGGCAATGCATTTTCGCTACCATCGATGCGAATACGGATTAGTTGTGATACTCCAATTATCCTTATATCATTCTCTTTCGCCATTTTGTCCAATGACATCCAAATTGCCCTAAGTTCTTCAGCGCGATTTATCCCATCGAGTGTTTTGGTGGAATACATTAATTCAACATAATCTATTATGATTACATTGAAATAGCGTTTCTTCATTGCAAGTTGAATATCCTCTAATGAAATATGAGGAATATCATTGAAATAGCATTTGACATTGCCATTCCCAACAGGATCCAAATGATTAATAATTACTCTAGAGTCGTATTCCAAACAGAAATATAGGGTTTTCTCTCCATGACGGCAAAACTGGTTTGCAATTTGGGTAGCAAACACTGTTTTACCCACTCCAGGCCCTGCTGCCAATATGGACAATTGCCCTTTTGGGAAAAACTCGTTGATTGTTTTGTAATCTAATCTTGTAAAATCTGAAGACTCCATATCTGATTTTTTATGATGTTACTTAATCCCAATAGTCACACTTACTCCAATCCAAATCATCTCCATACTCATCACTTTTATATGTGTGATAGTCTATCTCTGCATGTAGCTCGACATTAAAGTCTCTCACCCATAGTAAGTCAAAAATTGAAAAATCCATATGTTCATACAGGTTATGAAATGCATGTATCAGATGCATGTCCTTGGTCAATTCTCTATCCAATCCTTCATTCCAGTTGTCTGGTTCTTCCTGCAGATA
>CACZUS010000161.1 GCA_902784425.1 uncultured Bacteroidales bacterium | reverse complement strand
CGTCTTATATTTTTCATTATTCTTATCCATTATACAAGCGATCTATTATTTACTTAACGTCACCACTAAACTCACCACAGAGACCAAGACGGAGACTCCAGAGAGAACTTGTCCTGTCAGTGCGCTATAGCGACTATTCCTCATTTTTGTCTTGTTCGGTTCAACATACAAAACATCATTTTGCTGCAAATAGAAATAGGGTGAATTGATCAGATTCTTATCCGTGAGATCCAGTGTTATGACCACACGTTTTCCATCTGATGATTCTCTCATCAGCTTTACATTATCACGTTTTCCATAGATGGTAAGATCTCCAGCCAAGGCCAAGGCTTCCAACACATTCACCTTCTCATTGGTGATGGTATAGGTGTTCGGTCTATTCACTTCACCAATGACAGAGATTTTATAATTCACCATTCTGACAATCACGACAGGAGTCTCCTTCAAATAAGGTTTTAGTTTCTCTTTGATAGAACTCTCACAATCACGACAGGAGTCTCCTTCAAATAAGGTTTTAGTTTCTCTTTGATAGAACTCTCCACCTCATTTTTAGTGAGGTCTGCCACTTTGATCTTACCCAAGACAGGGAAATCGATATACCCTTCGTTGTCGACCAAATATTTCTGAATGGCCGTCTCACTGCTAGTACCATTCACCACGTTAGCCGAACCTGTTGGATAGACCAAGTTGAACGGAAGAGAAGCCTCTTTATCGAATGTATTCACTGTGATTGTCAGCAAGTCCTTAGGTTTTATTCGAGCATCGTACAACTCTTCAGGAGATTGTTTCGTATCTCCATAAACATCTTGCAAATAAGCAATTTTTTGTTGGGAAGAACATGAGAATAACGAGAGAAGGAGCATCACTAAAAAAATAGATATCGACACACCTTTTACGTTAATAAATCCAATCTTGCTGCTACTTTGTTTCATTGAATTAAATATGGATATACTCCAAGTTAAACACATTATTGGTGCTCAGCTCTCAAGAGGTCTGTCACCATTTTCACAGGAGTAAACGTATCGATAGGCACCTCTACGAAGATGGTGTTCCAATCCGACATAGACCCGTTCCACAAGCCAGGTCTTTCCAATGCTTTCAACTCTCTACCGTTCTTAGACTTATACGAAATAAAGCCCGTATTCTCATCCACGAATGAAAGCAAGTTATATTTATCTCCTTTATAATTTTTTACAGCGCATACCAAATCAACCGGATTAAAGTGGGTGGAACTTTTCATGATTTCCACCTGTTTTTCATCATTCATGTCAAACTGGCAACTCTCTAATATTTGGCAAGAGACTGTTCCATTTGGATTTTGACACAAATAAGGTCCACCACCCGGTTCTCCTTCATTTTTAACCATTCCGCAAACACGTAACGGTCTGTTATAGATCATTTTAAGATAATCCACTTTGTCTTTATTGGTGGACAATGGGTTATATTTATTGGTAACACATAATGTTTTCTCTGCGAAGGCAAACATCTTCTTCATCATATCCTCTGATATCCTAGAATCGGAATCCAAAAGGGCCTGATATTCGAAAATGGTTTTCTGAACATTGACTAAGAGACCTGCGAGCACCATTTTGTATTCCACTGTTGGTTGCTTGTAAGCATCAGGAGCCACATTATCAATATTTTTGATAAAGATTACATCCGAATCGATGGCATTTAGATTCTCTATCAAGGCACCATGACCGCCTGGACGGAATAGGATTTCACCATTCTCTCGGAATGGATGGTTGTCCATATCGACAGCCACCGTATCCGTAGATGGTTTCTGAACAGAGAAAGTCACATCGAAATCTGCCCCAAACTGATAAGAAAAATCGTCTATTCTAGACTTTAGCAGTTTTTCAAAATAATCAATATGTTCTTTTGACACAGTGAAATGAAGAGAGACTTTCCCTTTTGAATTTTTGGCATACAAAGCACCTTCCACCAAATGTTCTTCAAATGGTGTACGAGCCTTCTTACCCTGATATTTATGGAATGCCAACAAACCCTTTGGCAAGAAACCATAATTCATTCCTTTCTTTTCCAGCAAGGACTCCAAGATACGAAGGTATTTCTTATCTGCAATCAGATGAGGAATATCCCATCCTTCGTTTCTCTTGCAATAGAAGTTCAGTTCGTCGTAAAATGCGAATTGTTCTATTTGTCCAAAAAATAATTTGTCATTATCTTTTATCAATTCGTTTTTCCCTGCAGACACAAATTCAAACAAGCTCTTGAACATACGACTTGCTGCACCAGAAGCAGGGACAAACTTCACCACTGAATTATTGTGTTTCAAATACTCAGACCATTCAGAAAGATAAAACGATTTGCTTTTATCATCCAGACACAAAATGCCATCTGATACAATCGCAGGCTTCTCCACCTTCATATAGGGAAACCCCGTTTGGAATTGCATCAGTTGAGTTTCAAACTCTTCTTCCGAAATTCCCCTTTGCACCAACTTCTGTTTATCATCAACATTCAACATAGCCTTGCAATTTTTAATTCAACAACTTATGCGTTTCATTTCATATAGAACAAATCAAACACCTACTCTATAAAT
>CACZUS010000160.1 GCA_902784425.1 uncultured Bacteroidales bacterium | reverse complement strand
TGATTCTCCTTTTAATGAATTGTTGTCATCATACCACAGCCGCTCCATGGTGTTGCCATGGATGGTGGCCGTCAGGTTGCCTTGGTGGTCTTTCAGGGTATAGTGCATGGTGCTTTCTCTTGATTCAATGATAAGCAAAGCTCGCCTATGTTGTAATCTGATGACATTTCTAAAACTATTCATTTTTCTTTTCTATTCCAAACAGCATGTCGGGGTGGTAATACAAAACGTTTTCAATTGAATAAAGAGCCGGTGCAAGTTTCTCATCTATGGTTATTACATAAAAATCATCATTTTTAGTTGCAAATAAGAAAGAATCTATTGGCACTACTTCGTGTCCATTATAATGGGAGGGATAAATAAAGACACAATCAACGATATGATTTTTTAGCAAATGAGAAACATATTTATAATAGCGATAATTATAAACCTCTCGTAAATTAAGATTACGTTCCATACTAGTTCCTGAAAATCTCGATGGGAATCTATAATCTCCACGGATTTCATAAATCAAATCGTTTACCGTATCATGTAGAATAACTATACAAGGATAAAAAAACCATTTTCTCCTTTCAGTTTGGCCATTATGTTTCAGACTATCTAACTGACGCAGAAAGTCCCCGGAAAGATAATACTCTTCATCCCTAGTTTTGGCATCAATTTCCCCCTCAATAATATCATTCCCATAAATTATATATAAATCATATTTTTCGTGGTCTCGAATGCTATCTATTGATTCTAGATAACGCCATGTCAGCGAATAAATACTATCTACCTCTGTAGAGTCCACAAGGTGGCCTATGATATTTTGGGCATATGTAGTGACAGAAGTTACTATAATTGCAACAAGGAAAAAGACACTTTTTTTCATAGAGATTCGCATTTTATTTGATGAATAATATACCCATACTCCGTATTAGTTTTTCAGGGTCATATCTATTTGAATTAAACGATTCGTATCCTATTACTCTACCTTCTTCTAATCCGGAATTCCAAATTCTAATTTCATGTGATTTCTCTATACCATTTATCTTAAATTCTATGGCTATTGATGCATTCACAGTATGCCCTATACGACCCACTGGATCGAAACTGAATAGAACACCATTGTCATCTTTCATTTCACGGAAAGCCCATCGTTCATAATGTTTTGTTCCTTTATCTTCATTAAATTCAAAATACGAAAGTTTTCTATAAACATTTGTTTTTTCTAATAAAACGGGTCTCAGACGAGTTATAGATGTTCCATTCTTATAAGATTTTTCATCTTGATCCATGAAAAAACTCTCTGTTAATTCGCTATTTCCGTAATTAAATCTTGCTTCCTGAGCAGACAGAGAACTGGCATTACAACCATTTTTGTGTGTTTGAACATAATCTTTTAACTTATGATCAACAATAATCATCCTATAAACATTGTCGTCAATATTCCACCAAAGATTTGTAATGGTTCCCCCACCTCCTTCTAATTCTTTTGTTTCATAATTTACCTTCTGTGCTCCCAATTTTGCCAGTTCTGCTTTGTATGCTTCAAAATCATCGAAGTATTGTGGCAAATAATAATCATCAAACTCGGGCGGAATAGTCACCACATACCCACTCGGATCCGTAAACCTCAAAGGATTGTTGAAGCAATAGGAATATCGGTTGTAAGCCTGCGCATTGTGCTCGTCCTGGATGGCAATGTCGGGCGAGAGCATACGGCCCAAAACGGGGTCGTACAGCCTGCCGTTCATATTGATGAGGTCGAACTCGTCATAGTGCTCATGCAGGGTGTAGCCGCGGTCGAAGGTTGCTTCGACAGGCTCAGCAACCGTGGCATAGCCAAAACCAACGGGGTTGCGCCGACGACCCCAAGCGTCGTAGCTCAGCCGCTCCACGGTGTTGCCATGAATGGTGGCCGTCAGGTTGCCTTGGTGGTCTTTCAGGGTGTAGTGCATGGTGCCTCCTCCGTTGTTGTACGAAGCAAAGATAGCAAACAATCCCGTACTGGAGGTCAAATAATGCAGCTTTTTCGTCATGTTATTTTCTCACTCTTTTATGAATGTGCCACTTAGCAACTCTTTTTCCGCGTCATATACCCTGTATGCATACACTCCCGATTTCAATCCTGAAACCCCTAAAGTGAGCACATTGCCCTCGCCAC
>CACZUS010000159.1 GCA_902784425.1 uncultured Bacteroidales bacterium | reverse complement strand
ACACAATCGTACACCTTTAAGCTGTTAGGGTCTTCTGCATATACAAAGCAGTTGACACAAAACAACACACATAAGGCGACTGCCCTTACATAGCTATTTCTCATCTTTGCTTTCATGAATTATTGTTTATTTTACCAACTTTCCACCCACCCATATGTAGGCCGCCTCCCATTTAATTCCATGTCCGAAATGAAATCCGATTCTCCATCCTCATAGTTATCCCCAAATCTAAATGAGGAATACAACCGTTTCAATTCACCATCATTCAAATCATATATCTCAACCCACTGGGCAACCTCTCCATCATAAATGCGCATCTACAATATATAGATATTGCTTTCACATTCATCATATTCGCACGCATATTCCTGCTCTATTAGCAGTAGAACACAGTCTTTCGTAACGATCTTTCCCAAGGAATAATACTCCGCCTCTTTTTGAGTAGCAAACAGTTGCGGCAATCGTTCCGACACGACCTTGGTTGAAAGTTTCTGTCGTTTAAGTTGCTGATACTCTTGTATGTCACATGGCAATTGAGTCCTCGTTTCGAGAGAGTCTAAGAAGGACTTAGCTGCTACGGTATTCCCGAGCAGAACGATTAACAATGTTAGTAAAAATGATTTCCTTCTCATATCTTTTTTCTTTAGAACACTATCTGTCATTTTATGAATGATTCCCATCCCAAACATTATTCATACGAAGCATATAATCGATTCATTTCACCATCGCTCAAATCATATATCTCAACCTTTTGGGAAACTTCACCATAGTGTGTCCACATTATATAGATTTTTGAACCGACAATGAAAAATTGTCGTTCGATTAGATCGCCAGATGTTGTACCTATATTCAACATTCTTGGATATCTTTCATTTCCTCTCCTATAACATAGATAGTCATACATTTCAATAAGAAACCCATACGATATCATTTGCCAGTTTTCATTTGGCAACCCATAAGCGAAATATTCATAATTATAATAAAGATTACCATCCACCTCGTTTTGAACCTGAAAAAGATTCTCTTTGACATATTGAGTTGACAACTTGCTCCACTCTACATCCTTTAAACCTTGTATGTTTTTAGGCAACTCCGTACATTCCTTTGTTTCACTGGCAGGATAACTATCCGGAAGGGTATGATATTCCGTAGCAAGTTCAGTCGATACATAGTCACGTTCGTGGTAAAAATTTGCTGTGTCAACCCGAGACACAATAATATCCCTGCCATCTAATATGAACACTTTTCTGAAATTATCCACTATGTGTATTATTTCGGAGGCAATGGCAACTTTCCCCTTCCCCTCTAACTTACAGATATATCCCTCTCTATTGTTTTCAAATCTCTGTTCGATTAGCAGTAGGACACACTCTCCCGTGACGACCTTTCCTAAGGAATAATACTCCGTCTGCTTTTGAGCGACCAACAGTTGTGGCAATTGCGACGACACAGCCTTCGACGAAAGTCTTTGTCGTTTAAGTTGCTCATACTCTTGTATGTCACATGGCAATTGAGTCCTCGTTTCGAGAGAGTCTAAGAAGGACTTAGCTGCTACGGTATTTCCGAGCAGAACGATTAACAATGCTAGTATAAATGATTTACTTCTCATGTTTTTTTTCTATAATTAGACACTTTAACGACTAAGATTATCATCCCATAGATGAGTCCGATAACCAAACCTATAAAAACGAGTCCATGAATAAATCCCCACCAAATAAATCCTTCTCCAAATTCAAAATCCATCCAGAGATGTGCGATTCCCTTCTGTGGATATACAGAAGCTAAATAGTGATAGTCGTCGGACGTGCTGTCTGTACATTGTAAATAAAAATTACACTCGGTTTCGTCATATTCGCATCCAAGATCGTAATATACGCAATTAAATCCCGGTATTGTCCATTCCTCTTTCCTGTTTTCGAATTGCTGTATAATTGATGCAGCATAGTCGGTTGAAAAACTAATATCGTAGTCGTAACCGCAACCGCACTCCCAAGAGATAAGTACATAATTGTGCATATCACTATACCGATTAAGCATAGACATTCTAATCCTATTATCAATTTTTTTAAATCCTTCATTATTGTTCGATAAGTTTTACACAAATTTACTTCTCCACTTTGAATTGATAGCCCATTTTCTTATTAAACAATTCAATGTACAGATTCTTTGTGCCCTTTGGTACTTTTAACGTGACTTCAGAGGTATTTATTTCGTCGAATGGATGTGAAGAGAATGAGACCTCATTCGGGTCCTGCCAATGCATTTCCACACAGCGAAGTTTTGTACACCGACAGACCGCTAAGTTGTGTACCATTTTGATTGATTCAGGGAAAACGAGTGTGTCGAATTGACAGGCTACAAATGCAGACTCATCCAATATCACCACTTCTGATGGAATCACATATTTTCTCCCCGCTTTGCGTGGCGGGTATTTAACTAACCTGGATACAATTCCCTTATCATGAAGACTATCACTGTTTGTGTTTCCCGCATATGAAAAAAGTACACTATCCTGCGAGAAAAAACGTTTGTTGCCAGGAGAGACAGTAATTGACGAAAGACGCTTTGAACGAATGCCATAATCTCCAACAGTATGTACAAGATTCTGACCTATATGTAATTTTCTAAAGGGACAATCGCTAGATAATTCCTTTATTCCTGTAACGGAATCAGGAATAACAAAGGACTCCAAATTAGGACAATCCACAAGGAAGCAAGCAATAGTCTTATAATTTTCAGGAAGCACCACTTTTGACAATTTCTTACAATTACGAATAGCACAATATCCACTTCCCCAAACGGATGATGAAAATATAATGGTCTCTACATTATTACAACCTTTGAACGCCTCATATCCAACGACGGAGATATTTCCTCCCACATAGACAATCTTTGTGCGTGGATATTTCGCCAAAGCTTGTTTCACATGCTTCTGTTCAAGAGTTCCCTCTCCTATAAAAGTCAGAGAATCCCGCTTCGAGTCGTAATTGAAACTGATCGCTTCCGCCTTTGCC
>CACZUS010000158.1 GCA_902784425.1 uncultured Bacteroidales bacterium | reverse complement strand
CATCGAGATGTGGTTCGCTGTCTTTGTCCCATTTATTCATTGAGATATGGCACACATCAGCATTTGCATCATCATGATGCTTAGGAGTCATCAAGCGCAGCATGTCGAAATGAATCTTATACCATTTCAGATTACCTTCTGCGTTTGAGTACATCTGCAAAAGACAAGGAGCCACCTCCTCAAAAGATACGCTGTTTAGTAATTCTTTGAAAGTCATAATCTGTTCTTTTATCTTTTTCGTTCACAATGCAAAGATAAAAGAAACCCCTGCCGTTTTGGGGCAGAGGTCGGAAAAATTGTTTCTTATGTAGTTTATTATCTACGATGCCAACTATGACCTCCGTCTTTTGAACAAAAGAGGCCCTTTGATGTCGTAGCCAAGAGAACTTTACCATCAGATGCTAATTGTCTAAATTCTCCAAAAGCACTATTTGTACAACGACTATGCCAGCTATGCCCTTCGTCCTTAGATGAGTATAAGGCTTTAGAAGTGCATGCAAGGATTTCAGAACCATTGTCGTACAAATCTGTAAAAATCCCCTTACATTCACTAGAGAATCTAGTGTGCCAACTGTGTCCACCATCTTTTGAACTTTCAATGGTGTTCTTTTGAGTGTTGATGCGGATTAACTCATTTCCGCGCTGAATTATTTGTGCCATAATAATAAAACTATATACCTAATTTCTGCATCTCACTTCTTAAATACAAAGCTATTGCCCCCCAATCATCGTTAGATACGCTGCCACTGGTATGCGGAATCCCATAAATTGGAATTTCATTCCAAAAACCTTTCTTTACCTTATTTTTACATGAATAACGACATTTCCATCCCTTGTCTTTTTTATTCATTGCAAAATCAATCAAGTCTGCATCAGTTTCTTTAATGGTATCTATGTCTTTTACATCAAGAAATTTAAACTCCCTATCAAGATTATCAAAACATTCAGGCACAGATAAGCAAACTATACATTTTGGCTTAAATATCTTATGTATAACTTCCTCTGTAAAGTGTAGGCATTTCTTTATCACCTCATTGCTACCTGGTAATTTTTTGAATTCTTCTATTTTATTCGTTCCAAAATATATTGCATTAAAGAAAACGAAATTACCATCTATTAGAGGCTTGTTATAGCCAGCCCATTCAAAAGACCACTTCAATGGAGTCCAAACAGGCCAAGCATCCCTATTTTTGAAATCTTTATTTCCTTCATAAAACCTTTCCTTAATTATATTGAAAGGCAGGGGTACTCCTGTTTCATGAGGGTTATAACCAAGAATGATGACATCTGGTTGCTTGTCCAAAACAGGTTTTGATTGGAATGTTCCACAAGTAACATTCAACTTCTTACTTTCTTCAACTAAGTAAGCGCATACTTTTGAGACCCATTTGTCGTATTCTGTTTTTTTAGTTTCTATCTTCATATTATTAACTCCTTTTGTAATATACACAATTGACACTTCTATCTCTGATTTGTTTCTCGTCTGCCAAACCACATTCAAACCATCCATGCAATCAGCAAGTTTTTCAAGCAAACATGAAGGATTAGACGAACCACATAGTGTAACAACGGCTTTCTTTGAAGAACGTAGTTGGGCTAGGTATTCACTTCTGATAGTATCTATGATGCTCTGAATTTGCTCTTCATCATTGGCGCCTTTTCCTTTGATGCGGACTTCATAGACACAATCTGCATCGTAGAGGTCTTTGATGTCGTGGTAATCTATAGAAACAAGGCCATGTTGCTGCAAGATTCCACATACAACAGCATCGATGTTTTTCCACTGATAGGACCAAGGACCTTGGCAAGCATTATATTCAGCAATAGCCGCTTTACGTTTTTTGTCAAAGTCGCGTCCTGCCTTTTCAAAAACCTCATCAGAGATTCTTCCTGCATCGTGAAGTTCACCAAGTGCAGCATAGTTATCATAAAGACTGGCGATCCAACATATCTTTTACACCTTCTGTCCAAACCACATCATCACCAGAGTGGCCAAACAGCCCCACAGAAATAACGATGTTGCCTTCAAGTGTCAGACGCTTTTGTGCTTCCAAGAATTCATCCTTGAAGCGAGTGCTGCCACAAAGGGTTATAACTTTAAATCCATTAACCATAAGTCTTATTTGTTGTTTTAGGTGCAACAAAGATACAATATTTTTTTGTACAATTGAGCGTATTAACAAAATTTCGTATAACTATCCGTTGTCTTTAGGACCATAATAGGTCATTTCCCAGAATAGTCCTGCCGCCAATTCTTCCTCGCTGATTTCGACATCTTTATCAACTCTCACTTGCATACTCAGTACTTCGATCATGTCTTTCTGATCTGCTACTGCGTAGCAAAAAACATTCTTCTCTTTAACATGGCAATTCATATCAATGGAAGGACTTGTATGCTCCCAACGAGATACAAGT
>CACZUS010000157.1 GCA_902784425.1 uncultured Bacteroidales bacterium | reverse complement strand
AACAATGGAAACAGATTATTGAGGATTAAAAACGGCATCCACCACTTTTTTCATCTGATATTTCCATTGTAATGGTTCAACCGTCTTACGGATATCCTCTGGTGACATTTGGAACTTCTGCATAAAATCAATAATCCGCTGGATATCTATGGGTGACTCATCAGCAGGCGCCTTGATAATGTATGGCTGACCGTCGAAGTCACTGTCCTGTTCACTATAGATAAAGGGAATACCACGAGTAGCATACTCCCGGTTCTTCAATGTCTTAATGACAGTAATACCACTACGATGACGACCAAGCGATCCAATGGCAAACTGACACTGATTGAAAATATCGTCCAACTCCTTACCAAACATGGTACCATGGAAAATGATTTTATCTTGAATCTGATATTTCTCAATCTGAGGTTTATAATCCACTTTCATTCGATAAGGATGCACTCCACCAACAATATGGAAATATACGTCTTTCTGATGGCTGATGGCTGATGGCTGATGGCTGTAATATTCACCAATACCACTCATCACTCGATCAAAGCCATGCCAAGAATGGACTTCTGCAACGCCAATCATGTGAAGGGAAGATGGATGAGGGAAGATGGAAGATGGATGATGGAGAGGGATACTGTCAAAATCGACACCATTGCTGATATTAATCGTCTTCTGTCCAAAAATTTCCTTGGCATCCGAGAAGGTTACCATCGCATCCATATATTTGTACAACGCCCGACGAAAAAGTTTGTCTATCTTCAATGTCAAACGCATTTGCCAATACGTGTTTCGGTTGTATTCCTTATCATACGGATAAGTCGGAATCTCTGTCACCGCATGGATTCCTGCCTTGTGCAGTTTCTTAAAGAAGCGAATCAACCAAGGATTGGCATTCATAAAAGAGCGGGCATAAACCAACTGTATTCCCTCACGAACACAATAGTCATAGATACAGTCATAACTCATACGTTGGCGAATTGCCGCCCACTTTCCTGTACCATAGTCCTCAATGACCTGTCCGTCCACATACCGGCAACGATGACCTTCTGGAGAGAAGTCATAATAGCACAGACGCGTATCATAGCCGTTCTCCTTCAGTCCTTTAACCTGATAGTGGATCTTTTTGGTGATACCACTATAATCCTCAAAACCATGGTAGACTAAGAAAAGTATCTTCATTTCGTAGTATTTTGTGCAAAGATACGTAAAAATTATGAACTATAAACTATGAACTATGAACTTTTTTTGTATCTTTGCAGTGATGAAAGAAAAAGAAGAGTTACGTCAAAGTCTAAAAGCCAATCCAAGATTGAAGAAATGGCTCGACTATGTCATAATGAATCAGCGGGATGCACGACCTCGTTGGTATATCCGATTGTTAGCTCCTTTCTACCAACATCGGGGACGAGATTCAAAGATTTATTCAAGTGTTAGAATGGACACACCACCCTACCGGAAATTTTCTTTGGGTAAGCGAAGTGTCATAGAATCGTTTTGCTGCATCAATAATGCGGTGGGGGATGTCATCATCGGCGATGATACTCGTATTGGTATCCACAACACGATTATCGGGCCCGTAACTATTGGGAATCATGTGAACTTGGCCCAAGGCATCACAGTCACTGCCCTGAATCACAATTTCAAAGACACTTCTCTCCGAATTGACGAACAAGGGTTCTCCACAAAACCTATTGTGATTGGAGATGATGTGTGGATTGGTGCCAATGCGGTTATTCTGCCAGGAGTGACGATTGGCAAGCATGTAGTTGTAGCTGCTGGCGCAGTTGTCACAAAAGATGTTCCCGACAATACCATTGTAGGAGGTGTGCCAGCAAAAGAGATAAAGAAAATCTTAAAAATGGGAGTTTAAGCAAATAAATCAAGAGAGAGGTCTTGCTGGGGCTTCTCTTCTTCTGTCTCTTTTTCCTTTTCGTCGCGGAATTGGAGGAGCAATTGACGGGCATCGGCTGAACCCTCGGTATTCAGACGATAATAGCCACGACGACCAGTGGATTCGATAAGAGACTGCTGTGACTTACTATTACGTAGCAAATACTGTTGTACATAAGTACGAATCTCCTCAAAGTCCGGCTGGACAAAAAACGTACAGTTCATGTTGTAAACATGCTTGGCAATAGCCTGCACACTCACACCACACTCACCTGCTTCGGTGAGCACTTGCAATATCTGCTGATCGTAG
>CACZUS010000156.1 GCA_902784425.1 uncultured Bacteroidales bacterium | reverse complement strand
CGTCAAAAGACTTTCCTTCGCCACGCTCGATTTCTTCTTCAGCCTCATCTATGCGAGCATTGAGCTCCTCCATTGTGTAAGGTTGCTGATTGTCATTCAGTTCTTCAAAATTGTTAAGGCCATCTTCATTCGTGTCATACAAATATCTGACAAGACAATGCTTGTCCTCTCGGCTTAGGTTTTGAACCTCATTCAACAATCCGCTATTACGCAAATCTGCGCTCATGCCATAAGTCATGGCTATGGGCTCACTGGCCAGATCTTTATGTGTATTATCGTTCATCTTACTATTACAATATCTGCTTGCAAAGATAAGCATTTTTTCTTAATCGAGATGCCTTGTGAGCTGTATTTTTTGCAAAAGCAGTGTTTTTTTCTTAAAATGAGTCGCTTTTCCACAACATTTTCTTCCATTTCTTTTGCGGACGGACCAAAAGTCGAATCAAAAGGAAATCCCAACACAAAAAAAAGAAGTCAGCGTGGACTTCCTTTGTTACTTTATTCTATTACAGTTACTTTCCCCAACCTTCAAGAACGTCAGCTTTTATCAAATCAACAATAGATTGGTGACTATCTCGAGCGATAAGGTGCATGAACTGCTTGTAGCCATCTCCATTTATAATAATAGGAGTATTAGAGAACCCAGATACTTGATGGCTAAGAGAAGATAATCCGGCAAGAGAATTCCTCAGGCTTCATATTACGAAGCTTTTCTAACTCAGACAACTTATGCTCTCTGAGTTTCTTGATGGTCTTCAGCAACTTCTCTGAAGGGTTATCAATTACTATTGGTTCTCTTGTATATGACATAATTCTATTTTTTGACGCTGCAAAGATAAGCATTTTTTCTTAATCGAGTTGCCTTGTGAGCTGTATTTTTTGCAAAAGCAGTGTTTTTTTCTTAAAATGAGTCGCTTTTCCACAACATTTTCTTCCATTTCTTTTGTAGACGGACCAAAAGTCGAATCAAAAGGAAATTCCAGCACAAAAAAAGAAGTCCACGCGGACTTCCTTTGTTACTTTATTCTATTTATTCTCTTGGAACATTGCAATTTCAGTATCGAAAAGGGTAATTATCTCTTCGAACTGCGGATGGGATCGTTGAACGATGAGTGCAATATAACTCTCAATGCCCTCGTCTTTCAGTATAGCAGTACGAATGACATATTTCTTTTGTTGCTCATAGCCATTAAACCAACGCAAGAACAAACGAGCTCGCATTGCCTGTTGTTCATCAGCAGTGTCACACATATATAGAAGTATGTCTGGATTCTGATAGAAGAATTCCTCAATAATAGCTATAACTGTTTCACGAACTTTTGTGTCGTTTGGAGACGCTTTGTGACTTCGATTAGAAAGGTCAAACCAGTATGCAGATAAACCTGGGATTGCATCATACGTTTGAAAACTAACAGCGTAGAGTATATCGCTATCACTTCGAAAAAGGTATTCTTCACCTTCTTGAACAACGGTATAGGGGGCAGACAATTGAAGTCTGACAGTATCAAGTGCTTTCATTTATGCTATCTCGTAATAATGCGAAGCCTTGATTCTGCGAATCTCTTCCTTTGTTTGTTAATACGTTCCTGCCATTCGCGCTTTTGTTGTCTGTATTCGCGAATGGATTGTAAGAAACGTTCTCTATCAAATTTTATCGTTGCCATATACTCTCTACTTTCAACATTAAAAACATGTCTGCGACGGATTTCCCACCACGCTGCAAAGATAAGCATTTTTTCTTAATCGAGGTGCCTTGTGAGCTGTATTTTTTGCAAAAGTAAACAAAAAAGCTCAATACAAGCACATTTCCCTTCGTTTTTTTGTCAAAAACATGCGACATAGTAACAGACAAACAAAAAAAGAAGTCCGCGTGGACTTCCTTTGTTACTTTATTCTTTGTTGCAAATTTGGGCAACAAACTCCTTAATCTTGATTACAGACAATCTGGGCCAGTGTCAAGGACGATTCGTCTCATAGCGATAAGGAGTACGCATATGTTCTTCACCCCATTCCTCAATAGTGTCATTGTTTATGACGCCATCATTCCATAAAGCATCAATGGCTTTCTGAGCTTTGCTGGCAAAATAACGTGCCAACATATCCTTGAACTCATTCAAATCAGACTCAGATTTGATGCTATTGATAGCATTCATGAGCTCCATCTGTGCTATTTGACTATACGACATATTTTATTCCTTTTCTAATTTATTGCAAAGATAAGCATTTTTCTTAATCGAGATGCCTTGTGAGCTGTATTTTTTGCAAAAGTAAACAAAAAAGCTCAATACAAGCACATTTCCCTTCGTTTTTTTGTCAAAAACATGCGACAAGGAAACATACAAATAAAAAAGAAGTCCGCGTGGACTTCCTTCGTATCATATTATATGCTATAAAATCTCAGACTCTAGCCTTTTCCTTTCCGTTATAAATCAGCTCGAGTCCCTGAGTCCTATACCAAGGGAACTTGTGATCACTTGAAATCAGTGGTAATTTCATAGTCATAGCCTGAGATAAAGAGATAGCGGGCCATTTTAAGCGTATACCTTAACTTGGGAGTCAGAATCAAATGAAACACCTGGGGTAAGTTCAAGGACCTTACCCATTTTCTTTGCCCTTTCCCAAAGACTTAACTTTTTCTGTTTTGTCATTGCTCTCTTCATGATTAAATGTGATTTTGACGCTGCAAAGATAAGAAAAATTTAGCAAACGACGTTCATTGGGAGCTAAAAATTTATCTTTTTTTATTCAACAATGATGGTTTTGGTGGTGAAATCGGAGTAGACGATGATTTGGACGCCTTTGTCTGAAGGGTGGCAAGGACGTCCGGAGAGGTTGTAACGGACAACCTCCTCGGCATCAACATCGGAGTGATGACGTTCGATAGCGCTGACGTCAGAGGTCGTAGTCTCGCCATAATAGATGCCTTGAAGAGAGGTACAGCCTGCAAAGGCATCGTCGCCAATGAAGCTGACTGTTTCAGGCAGGTAGAGTTCGCGGAGATAGGCGGCTCCCTCGAAGGCACCACGGGCTATACGACGGCAGTTGGGATGAACAACGTAGGTGGTGTTTCTGCTACCTGCAGGATAGCGCACCAGAATCCAGTCCTTGGTGCCCTCATAACCAACGGCATAGAGCACACCGTCGATGGTTCTGTACTTGTTCATATAGGTGCCGTTGATATAGCCAGAGGTAAACTTGTCGACCTTTTCAATTTCTTGGGCATAGCCTGTTATGCTCATTTCGAAGAGTGCGACTAAAAGTAAAACGACTTTCTTCATACTTATGTTATCTGCGTTTGGTCAGCGTGTAACGTCCAAAAGAATCCCTGACATAGAGTTCTGGAAACAGGTAGCCTTCGATATTAAGGGAGATATTATTGCGGCCTTTGGAAAAACGAAGTGTATTGCCATAGTATGCATAGCTATAGGTTTCTGTAAACCAGTCGGTATCATGTTCCTTTGCCATTGTGATATCAGCCTTGCCATTCGACAGGAACACAATCTGCTTGAACTCATAGCCTGCAATCACCATCTGATAGTCACACTGCCAAGTACCAATAAGCATATCGGCATAGAATTGGTCGCCTTTGGATGTAGTATTTCGACCTCTTTTTTCTTCGTCCGACAATGGACACTCACACGACGACATCAGTAGCAGGGCTGATATCAACCATAACAACAATCTGATATTCATCTTTACCATCTTTCTAGTTTTGGGCAAAGATACAAAACAATAATCGACAGAGAAAGAAATGGCGTGACCATTTCTTCCATTTAGCAATTATTACTGATTCTGGCCGTTTTCACGCATTCTATTGAAGACGTAAGCGACAAGATTCTGGAAACGTCCCTCAATATCCTGACGAA
>CACZUS010000155.1 GCA_902784425.1 uncultured Bacteroidales bacterium | reverse complement strand
CTCAAAATTCTCCGCGGTAGAAATGCGTTGCAAAGGTAAGCGGATTTTTGAGAACCACCAAAAAGCAAGTCCGAAGTGTTAAAATCTAAAAGTAGTTGATATACAGAGTTTTATCTCTATATGTTTTTCATTGTTTGTAGTTGTTTAGAGGTCTCTAAATACAATGATAAAAGGCCTCAGAACCAATTTTTGTCACACTATTAGGGATTTTCACAGAGGTTAAGTCGTAACAGTTTTTGAAAGCACCATTGTTAATCTCCTTAAGACTGTTCGGGAGGGATATCGAAATCAAACTTTTACAATTCCAAAAAGTATTCGACCCTATCGTTTCAATACCATCAGGAATGGTTATAAAAGCTAAATTAGTACAGTTCTTGAAAGCCCCATCTCCAATATATTTGAGGCTGTTTGGAAGGGTTATCGAGGTTAAGCCACTACAGTCTTCGAATGCTTCTTGCCCAATACGTTCGAGGCTGTTTGGAAGGGTTATCGAGGTTATTTTACTACGACGAAAAGCACCATTGTTAATGGAATAAACAGGGTATTCATTTCCGTAATATGTTATACTTGAAGGAATAGAAACATGTCCAGACCCAGGAGCGGAATAGACCACCGCGCCTTTGCTGTCCCCAAGTTCATATTCAATCCCATCGATTGTCTCAAACCAAGCATAAGCCTTAAAACTCACAAGATTCATAAGAAGTACAATGAAAATAAAGGTGATGTTTAAGTGTTTCATAAGTTCATAATTTGTAGGAGTTAAAAATTAAAAATCCAACTATTTGTTGTTTGTATCTTATTTTTCGAGCAATTTTCTTGAGAACTTTTAATAAATTGTTGTATCATTTTGTCATCTTCCACATCGTGTTTACTAAAATGCCAATGGCATTCTTGTCGTACTCTGTTTAATACTTCGCGAAAATAAGCCATATCTATGCCTCCCATTGAATGACCAAGCACAACTACACATGTGACATCTTTTATTAAAGTGAAAAAATCTCTATGCTTATTAATTTGTTTTTCGGTGTCTTTGTTCAATTTGTTCAGCACTCTCAGACACTCGCGGCAAACAACCTCTTTTTCATCTTTCTGAGCGCGGTAATCATCTGGTCTTTGCCAACGAATATGACCAGTAATTACGTCATTGTCATCAATGCTTCCATGGATATGACATATCCTTCCATTAGGTATATGATAAAACTCTTCTAAGATTTTTGTATAGTTGAATGTCAAATACAAACTTTCTTCTCTAAGCATCAAATTTGAATCAGAACAAATCTTTTTAATATCAATACTCTTTGCCCATTCTTTCATTAATGGGCGTATTTCCCCTGTAGTCATCTCTAATCTCTCTGCAGTTTGCTTCCATATATCGGGAGTCCACTGATCATGATTCTCCGTGTGCAACGTTTTGTACAGACATTCGAGGTCATAGTCTTGCAATGCATTTTCGAAATTGTTCCATAATCCCTTTTTACATTCGTTCAATTTAGGGAAGATGTCCTCCATTTCATCCACAAAATCTTCATGTCTATTTCCTTCCAGCCAACTTCGAAAATGCCTATACTGTGATGGGATGCCATGATACAGATCAAAGCCATTGCCGATGATAAAAAGAGTTTTCTTCTCTTTTCCTTTCAAATCAGGGAATTCTATTCGCATATCCATGTCAGATTCATGCCTTGCAACTCCCAAACTTGGCAGATTTAAAGATAAGGTTCATATACATACAAAAAGCGTGGGAGTTCTCTTGTTACTCGTCCCACACTTGGAGGCTCTGGCATCGCCTGTTTGTCGAAACGAGCAACGCCGAAGCCCACGCATCTGTATATAAATAGCACAATTATAAAGAGCCAACAAGGGTTGTCTTCTTTTAGTGCCATGAATATACACCTGATGGGCGTCTTTGTTGCTTTGAAGTTTGACAAACGTTTCGGAACTGCCAGATTCCCAAGTGTCAAGCACAAAGCGTCAAGTACGCCTTTCCTATATATAGATTCCCTCCCTCAACCCCGCCCGAAAGCGAGACTTCGGCAAGAGAACAATCGCAAAGTAAGGAAAAATAAAAGAAACCTCCAAACATTTCCCAAACTTTTTTCACTTGTACCCACATTTATATGTATGCCGTATTCCAATTTGTGGTGTTGCCGTATCGCGTTATAATTTGAAAGTTGCAAAAAAATATTTGAAACTTTCAAAAATAAATTTGCAACTTTCAAATTTTTTTTTCAAAGTTTCAAATTATATTAGATGTGGGTAAGCCTTCTAATTGCTTACGCAGTAGTTATAGAAATGGTTGTGGGTGTGGAAGAGAGGTGGGGGAGAGGTGGAGGAGGAAGCGTAAGCGAAAAAAAGAAGCACATCCGTGTGGACGTGCTTCTTGGGTGTTTTATATATAATTATATGTGTCGTTAGTAGGTGCGATAGAGAAGCCAAGCATCGGGGTAGGTGCCACGAAGTTGGTCGCGGGAAGTGACAGCTGATGCACGATCGTCGAAGGAAGCTGCAATGACGCGGTACATGCCTGTCTCTGGATTCTGAGCCACCTGAGCAGAATAACCTTTGGCAACGAGGGTGTTGCGGAGGTTGTTGGCGTTGTCAACACTGCTGAATGAACCACAAACGACGTTGAATGCCTTGAGGGTGCCACCATTC
>CACZUS010000154.1 GCA_902784425.1 uncultured Bacteroidales bacterium | reverse complement strand
CACAATGCGCAGTTTTGGCAACAGCATCTGCATCAACTGCTCCAAAGCGCCTCTGTAGCTGTGCTCTGTGGCATTGCCAGCGCGATATTTCTGATTAACGGTGCTGATATATTCTTTCAGGTCCATAATAACAATTACATATACGTTTTCACACAGCTATTTTCTCCGGCATCTGTTGAATCACCTTTCCCTGAAGCAGTTTTCCGTTAGCATGTTTATTGCGTTTCACGCCATCACTACCCCATGTTCCCCATTGTTTGAAAAAGAAGGCAGCACCTTGCGATTCTACTTGCCGCTTGATGTTGACAACCCATTCCAGTCGCATAGGACGAGCCCTGGGACCGCTCTCGCCTCCGACGATAACCCAATCAATGCCATTAAGATTCATGTCGCCCAAATCTTCTATCAATGGTTCACATGATAAAAACTTTATACTAGCATCTAACTTCCTAAGGGAATCCATTCGACTCTTTGTCGCCTCGCACTCAACCGTCACGCCTAACCAAACGTTACGAGGAATCAGCCTTGTAGCGAAGTACTCGCCCATTCGCTCTGCTCGCTTTGTCAGAATCTGGAAACGGTGCTGAGGTGACAGAATAATTGTATGCATTATCTTATCGACGAATTCGAAAGGCACGTCCTCGTGAAAGATGTCACTCATGGAACATACAAATATGTTGTGAGGCTTCTTCCACTGTAGAGGTTCTTCCAAATCATCCTCATGCAATGTCAGTCCAAAGCCGTTTTGGTATTTCTCCAGTCCCATGGCTTTAAGCCTTCGGGCCATCACTTCTGCATAACAATGGGCGCAGCCTAATGATTTTTTTGTGCAACCAGTTATTGGATTCCAGGTTTTGTCTGTCCATTCTATCTTTGTGGTTCTCATAATTCAATATGCATTTTTACAATCGGAGCTTCCTTATAATGCGGATACGACAAGTAGAAAGAGTTTTTGCGTGCGCTTTTACCAGAGGCTATGTTAATTACGGAAAAATGAGGATTGTTTTGTTGCAATTCCCTCAACACTTCATTGGCATGTTTAGGCAAGAACTCATTTCTCAATACGATTTCGTATATTTCATTATTGGTGTGAGGACTTTTTAATGCTTCTTCCAAGATTGACTTAAGCCTACGAGCATTATCATTTTTTGCCTCAAGTGCAAATTCCTCTTCAAACAAATTGCCCGTAGCTTCAGGCAATTTGAATCCTCCACCATGTTCTTCGTCTAATGCCCATTTCGATTCAAGTATCTTTTCAAATCCAAAGATATTGGAACTCATGAAGAAAAGAGCAAAACAGTTCGCCTTATCTCTTTCAATATAATACGATGTGGCAAAGAACGTGTCGTTGAACTTCAAAGCATCGGCGACATAATGAATGTAATCTTTAGCTTTTACTGTACTTTGTCGAATAGGATGATTTGTGTCAGGGAAGAAACTATGAACAAAATCCCGTAGAGGCTCATATTGTATTATCGCATCTTCGTCTTGAATAGCTGCATTTGTGAATCTTTGCATGTGTGAGATGGGAAGAAAGAGAATGACTTCTGTATATCCGTTTTCCATAAGTTCGAGAAGCAACTCCTTCTTAATATCCTTATATCCATAAGGATCTATAAACACTAAATTTCGAGTATCATTAGGTGTGTTATGTATCTCAGGTAAAATAATTGGAAGCAACTGACCTATTTCGAGGTTATATGGACGAACAGTACAATAAGAATGTTTGTTTGAGTCAAAATACTCTTTTACTTTTGCTATTCTCGTTTCGGACTTATCATTTACGACCAGAGTAATCTCCGTATTATTCATAATGTTGTGAGCTTCATAAATACCTTTAATAGTATCATAAGCTACAACGGGACTCCCTTTGCCACCGTCTTCATATATTCCCATACCACAAAACACATCATAGATTCTTATGTGGCGAATATATGGGGACTGACACAAGATGGCCACATACCTCTCCAGATAAGTTTTGTAGAAATCGACTTTTGCCCTGGAGTGTATCTGCATTGTATTCTTTACATCAACTTTCTTTGCCATAATCGCTTTAGCTATTAGGTATCATTAATAGAATGCAAAGTTACACATTTCCCCCGAAACAAACGAAGAAATGGAAAGGATTTTATGTTGCTTGCATGAAAATACCGCATAATTATCCGCTGAGAAAGCGCGAGAATCGAGTGGAAATCAGCAAGACGGGATTTGTATGGAAATATGCAAGTTTTGGAGCTTTGATATAAACAGCTGATATTCATATAGTTGTCTTTCTGTATCTTTGGAAGGCACCTGCTTACAACACTATTGC
>CACZUS010000153.1 GCA_902784425.1 uncultured Bacteroidales bacterium | reverse complement strand
TGCACGAATCACATCACTATTTAGTTGTGTCAAATCACTGACAATGTATTGGATATAGCGTTTTTGAGTCGATGAGATAGGAACCTCAAACACATCTCCTACCTTAGTTGCTTTTACTCGTTTTATCATGGTTGTATATTATATTGTGGCCAATATCTTGGTGCTATAGAATTAATTTTATTATATAAATTGTTTAATCCATATTGATTGATGAGATTTTGTTCCCATATATGAGCATTGGTTTGACTTAAACCTGTTGCTGCACCACTCAGTGAATTCGTCAACGATTGCCGCAATACTGGTTTTATTATATTTGACATTCACGGACTCACCACACTCGAAATTTCATTCGAAATCACTCCTCCCAAATATGAGGTCGCACCGCCAATCACCATCGTCAAAACGTCATCAATGTAGAGACGTGGCGCGCCGCGTCTCTACAAGGCGGTCGGTAACTGCCGTGAACAAAGAGTCAAGACCATTGTCTATCACATAGAGGCCAACCAAGCCAGTACCTCCGCAAAGATAGTGAATTTTATAGAACAATCTCACACCCCATCAAACAAGCAACGGGGAAAAAATCAGATTTAAACATTTATTCCTGACAAGTAGGCTCCATCACCATGTCACACATCTCCTCCGTTGGAGGGAATAACACACAAGTGGTTTGCCTACAGATATCATTTTTCGAAAAGAAGATTCCTCACATATTTTCATGTCACATGAGTCTATTTACGAACTCACTTAACTTTCCTTTTAATTTTGCACACCATCGGCAAACTGTTAATTCATCCTTGGGTGCCTTCATGTTAGATTCTTGACCTTTCATTTCAATAAAAGAGACTCCCATTGCAACAATTTGAATTTTACTCCCAGTGGAATTTGTCTCAATCTCATAGTAATTCAATGGAACCTGATCGAAGAAACCTTTCGTCGACTTATAAAATTCTTGAACCATTTCGTTTTCTCTACCCTCTTGATGAGCACATAATATTGTCTCATCCTCCACAATCACTCCAAAATTCATTTGGAATGAAGTTTGATACACAGATTCAAAAACGATTCGGAACAAGCCATTATCAAATTCGACTTCAAACTCAATTGTTCAAACTCAATTGTATCTTGTTTTCCTGGTCGAGTTCTATCAATTCTTATATTTCTAATGGCAGAATCGTGCCATTCAAAATCGTTAAAATCCATAATTTATTTATATGATTCTTTGTTAAAGTCGAACAAATTGTTTCTCTATCACATTCATGAAAATAAAATCACATTTGTTTACTATTTTCGATTAACACAATTTACCTTGTATTTGTATTCTTGTCATCGATCCTGACGTAAATAACTGCCAAACCGCTATCTTCACAAAGATAATGGATTTCGTTAGATTATAAATTCTTTTTTTGAAACTAATTATAGAATCTCGTAAGAGAAATTTTTTGCAACAATTTGAATTTTACTCCCAGTGGAATTTGTCTCAATCTCATAGTAATTCAATGGAACATGATCGAATAGACCTTTCCTCAACTTATAGAATTCTTGAACCATTTCGTTTTCTCTATCAAACTCAATTGTATCTTGTTTTCCTGGTCGAGTTCTATCAATTCTTATATTTCTAATGGCAGAATCGTGCCATTCAAAATCGTTAAAATCCATAATTATTTATATGATTCTTTGTTAAAGTCGAATATATGTTTTAATACACCTGAAGTCTCAACCAGTAATCAACCTATTTTTGTAAGAACCCCATTTATTTCTCCTATCAATTCCGGGAGAAAACTTTGGTCGATATCATATTTACAGGTCACATCAACCTCTGTATCTTCGTCATTCCCTCTATGTTGAAAAAATAGTTCAACATTTATCTGACCGAGATGGTTCCTTTCAATGTAAAATCTCAAATCACCTTCTATACTAATATAATTAACGCTATCTGTCTGATTTTCGTACAGCTTAATTAAATCATTTTTGAAATTTTCAAGATTGAACAAATAGTCTTTTATGTTTTTCGAGAAGACAATTGGAGCGTAGTTTATCTGAGTTATATAGTTTAAACATTGTGTTTCAAAATCTATTATTTTGATTTCTGAAACTGTCAAAACCTCTTTTCTATTTCTATTAAAAAAATGTATCATAAGTTTTTCATGCAATTGCAATCATTAGTACTCACATCACATAGAGTGACCAGACTAACATCTGTGCAAAGATAGGAAATATCTCATCTCAGTTTAATTAACAAAATAAAAATTCCTCATCTTATCTCAATCGCTCATCACATTATACCCCAAAATTATCAACAGATAAGAAATGATTTTTTATTTTTGTGTATCATATCCTTCGTCAGAACTCAAGGATATGACTGATGGAACATAAGATGATTAAAATGATTAACCACGAAACAATGAAAAAAAGAATATTTCTAACAGGTGCAACAGGAACCATGGGATGGTCTGGCTTGCAAGAACTACTTCAACGATTAGATCGTTTCGACATAACCGTCTTGGCTCGCCCTAGCGAAACCAACAAAAAGAAACTTGCCCCTTATGTCGACAAAATTAGAATCGTATGGGGTGACCTAACTCATTACGAAGATGTGGAATTAGCTACGCGAGAGGCCGACTACGTATTACACGTAGGTGGTATGGTATCTCCTTCTGCCGATTACTTTCCTAACAAGACAAGGAAAGTCAACACACTGGCTGCAGAAAATGTAGCTAAAGCGGTCCTCGCTCAACCGAACGCGGACAATATCAAAGTATGCTAC
This sequence comes from uncultured Bacteroidales bacterium, assembly GCA_902784425.1. GTDB lineage: Bacteria > Bacteroidota > Bacteroidia > Bacteroidales > Paludibacteraceae > UBA1181. Next base: position 1,371 of record CACZUS010000153.1, on the reverse strand, counting down.
ATCGGTTCCGTTGCCCAGACTTCCGACCGCAACGAGCCTAATCACTGGGGACGAACAGGTGACCCTATCTGCATCAGTGTATACGACCACTATGCCATCAGCAAAACGATTGCTGAAAGAATCATTGTAGAGTCAGGTATAAAACACTGGGTGTGTCTCCGCCAATCGGGCATACTCTATCCGACAATTTTAAAGAACTATGACCCAATCATGTTTCATGTGCCACTAAGAGGTGTATTGGAATGGTGTACGGTAGAAGATAGCGGTCGCGTGTTGGCCAACCTGTGCGAAGAGTCTGTACCTGACGAGTTTTGGAATCGTTTTTACAATATTGGTAGCGGACCAGAATATCGACTCAGCAACTATGAACTTGAATGCAAACTTATGGCTGCCATCCATTGTCCTCCTCCTGAAAAGATTTTCAATCCCGAATGGTTTGTGCTTCGCAATTTCCATGGACAATGGTATCTCGACTCTCAAGTGTTAGAAGATTATCTGCACTTCCGTGCCAACACTCCAATAGACGAATATTTCAAGCACATGGCAGACCAACTGCCTTGGTTCTTCCGTTTAGCTGCAATCTGTCCTGCACCCATCATCAAACTCGCTATGCGTCCAATGGCATACAAGAAAAAATGGGGCACTCAATCTTGGATAAAAAACAACGAGAAGCAACGTATTGCCGCCTATTATGGTTCTCTTGAAGCATGGAAGAATATACCAGATTGGAAGCATCAGGATCTATCCAGACCATCAGACAAGGCTATCGTCCTGAATCACGGATATGATGAAAGCAAACCGATTTCTCAATGGAATATAGAAGATATGAAATCGGCTGCCGAATTTCGTGGAGGAAAATGTTTAAGTGAAACCATGGTCGAGGGAGACGCAGCCACCCCATTGGAGTGGGAATGTCAATTCGGGCATAAATTCAAGGCCTCCCCTGCTCTTGTTCTATTAGGAGGTCATTGGTGCCCTGAATGTCTGCCAACGCCATGGAACTATGACAAGATTGCGAAAGGCAATCCTTTCTTTGCCCAAGTCTGGTATCCTAACCACAAGCCAACTGAAGACAACTTCTATGGCGAAGATATTTTCGATGGTTGGGAATAATCGATAAACAGCAGCAACTAAAACAATGAGGGTGTGTCAAAATTGAACTGAACCCCGAAAGTTGGACAAAAAAACTTTCGGGGTTCAGTTCAAATCAATTCTGACACACTCTCTTTTATATCTGCATTGTTTGCTTATTTGCTTCTTATCAATGTGAAATGACCAGTGAACACTCTATCGATCTCTGGGATATTGATGGTGTACCAGTAGTCGGTGGATGGGAGTGGTCGTCCGTTATAGGTTCCGTCCCACGACTCC
>CACZUS010000152.1:609-4953 GCA_902784425.1 uncultured Bacteroidales bacterium | reverse complement strand
AGGCTATCTAATGAAATGAAATAATCTTGAGGGAAATTATAATAATGATTGTGTTCCATATCAGCCCCTGTTTGTAGGATATTTTTGACTCTTTGAATTGTGCTATGGGAGGGAACTGTGACATGAAGTGAATCAACAGATAGGCAAAGTCTTTCCTGTGTGTTTCCACACATGGGTTCTACATTTAAGATATGTTCTTCCAATTGTTTGGTTCCCCCTGATTCGATGGAAACATCCAATATACTATCAACACTTCCGTTAGTATAGGGTTTTGCCCCTCCTATCCAAAATCCATATTCATAATGAACAGGAGAGACAATAAAGTGGATTACATAATGTTGATGTCCATGACAGATTGAATCACTTAACATAATCCTTTCAGCATAAACATCTTCTATTCTATAATCAATCGGACGTCTGCGTCCCCAAGAGCTATAGAGTAAAAGAATCACTACTACAAGCAAACAAACTGTTAAAATTTTTAATGCTAAATATATACGATTCATGGTTTCTGGATTTTGAAAATAAAATAGGTGTCTACATTTGTTGAGTGATTATTATCCTTACCCCAATGCCAAAAAGTAACACCTTTTTCATCGTAAACACCTGTCACTTGAATGTAATGTGTGGGGTATAAACCAGCCTCTTCAAAAGTGTATTCGCCGCCCCCTTTCTTTCAGCAAATATGACAGATAACGGTATCTATCACTATTCATCTTATGAGTGATATAGACGAGACATTTCATTCTTCTGGAACACCTTTTTTATCGCATCCAACTAATCCTAATAAAAAACATCAATTATTTTGCGTTTCCACCAACTTTGTCTGTACGGCAACTTTTTATAAAACGTATAGACCTCGCCATTCAGGTATTTGTACTGTAGCAAGCCTTTTGATTTGCTCCAATACACGTATTCAGTATTTTCATTGTATTCCATTATTTGTTTTTTTAAAAAGAACCAATCCCTCTTTATGATATAATCCTGGCTCTTCCCTCATAATCCCATATAGTCGATGAGTACTCATCTGTCTAATGAGCCTATCTATTTTACGACTCTTATGTTTATACAATGGGCGAGCTGATTCCAAACTCACTTTTATGAGCTCTCCTTTTGTCCCATGCGAAACCTCTACCGATGTAAGGTATTGGGAACTTAAGAATTTGGATTTCCCGTAACGTCTCACATCCATCCGGAATAATCGGTGCAGACGCATGAGATCCTTAACTCTCTCTTCTTTTTTAACCCATAAAAGACTTGCATTTTCCACTTCTCCATCATAGTTTTCTTTCAGAGTTCGTTCCTGTTCTGATAGTGCATAAATGTATCTATCACCAAAATACTGATATTTTAGATGTACTATATGCAATCCTTCTTCGACATAGTCTGCAATTGTGTCCACCCTCAATGCCTCAGGAGTGTTCCTTGCTGCATGTACATATATAGGCAAGAGTACAAACAATGAAAAGAGTATTGCAATCTGTACATAGCTCAAGGAGACCTCATCACCAATAAGTGATGTTCCCAACATTCTATTAAGTTTCATTTCACTCTAAGTTTTATTATTGTTACTTCTAATCACCCTATTAATACTCCACTCTTATTCCAAGTCTCTCTAATAATCCATCCCAATCCCAATCATAATCGGGATCATAACCATCATAATAATTGCTATATTGGGGATTATCAGGGTTTTCCTCTTGGTCAATCTTTCGCCAATAATCCATAAAAACTTGAACATTTTCCTCATAGTTCATACTTATTATATAGTTGTAAACACTTTCTAAGATTACTGGTTTTTTGTTATTTCTATAACAAGTGATTCTTAAATTTTTCATCTGCGTTTTATCTAATCCCAAATAGGGTTTATAAGATTCCTTATCCATCAAACTATCAACGTTTACCATTATTTCTTCTAATAAATATGCCTGCCACTCTCTGCACGCATGCATGCAATTATCACACTCGCGTTGGTGATAATGAACCAGCTCATGCCAGATATTTGCATCCGTCGCATTGGGACCTACTATCATTGTTTTTGTTGTTGAATTCCATTGTGCACCTTTAATCTCGCCATTATTGGCATCTTTTATCTTTCCACCGTTTATCAGATTCTGCAAGACCGTTGCCACTTCCTTCGAAAAATTTTTAGCTTGGGACACAATCGCTTCCGTATGCAGGCTTAAATCTGAAGAGTTGAAACTCTCATTATTTCCCCATCCCGTATTTCCATATCCGTCTCCATTTCCTGCATTCCCATATCCTGCATTTCCACTTCCCTGCCCTCCATTTCCTCCAGACTGTGAATTATTATTGGAATTATTCCCCTGTTGCCCCTCGTCAAAGTCAAAAGAAGCATCCTGAAGGTCATAATCATTGTAATCATCCTCAAAATCGGATAGGATACCAGAACCGGGGAAAGATGATATCACATATACGTCAGGATGGACGATGCCCATGCCTTCAACATAAGCACTTGTCCATTTCCTTGCATACATGATGTGTACTTACACTAACGGAAAGCAGAATCAATCCTAATACACCCCCAAGAGGCCACTTTTGAAAAATCTTTCTCATGATCCAAACTTTTTAATACATTATTAACTTCATTAACTTCTATAATAATTTGCAGAAACATTTATGAGTTATACGAAGGGGTATATGGTTATCGTGTCATGTGCCATTATCATGATTGCGTGTCGCATATTTCTATCAGTCCAGATTTCTTTCCAAATATTTCGATGCAATGTAATGTGAGGCGATAGTCCAAGGAAGAACCTCCAGGCATAATATGACAATGCTGAATGCTACACTTCCCTCATATTTGTCATAGGCGTTGAAGACCAACCAGCACGCAGCCATAAGAATCGCAGAGAATACTGTAATGGAAAAGAAGGAGTATCGGTTTCTCCCGAATTTCTTGTAAAGCCAAAGGGATAGAGCACAAACCGGCATTGTGAATAATCCCGAATACCCAAGCCCAATGTTGTCCACATGCTTGCTTAATGCATTATTTCCACCGATGCCTATGATGCCAGAAAGTACATAACCAAGAATTGCCATAAAAAAGATATACAATAAGGGAAGCAAATAAAACAAGTCATAGTAGATGTCATTCTTCCTCTCACCCGATTCAGCAACAAGCCGTTTCCTGATAAGCGAAAGAGTGAAAAAAGAAACAAGAATGAAGGGAACATGCTGCAGGAAACTTTCCAATGCTCTATAATAAATCCATTCCGCATATCCCGTTGTCTCTGTATAAGCTTGAATTATCAAACCAACCTCATCTTTCAGACATACAATTAACAGCAAAACATTGATGCCGATAATGATTTTCCAACTGTAAATCAATTTGCGTTCAATATAAAGCAGAATGTAAAGCCATATACATAATACCAACATAATGACGGGGGAGAACACAATCATCCCCACTCTCGGAGACGGTCCCAAAATCTGCCTTTCTTGAAAGAATTCTGCTGGTAGTGAAGCAAGGATCTTATCATGAATAGACGTAAAGAGCAGAGTCTGAAGGAGCCATAGGATAGCAAACAGGACAGGAAGGCTCCAATAAAAGAGATTTAGTTTTTTTTTCATAAAATGAAATGCTTATGTATTAATAGATTTGATTTGACTATACAAAGTGCTAGATATTCTCTGTATGGCATATTCCCCTTTTTTCAAGAAATGTATAACGAACACACAATATGAATGTTAAGGCTTCATCTGCTCCACAGTGTACCCTGCATTGCGCAACAGTTGGATGATGCCGTGTTCTCCTGGCAGACGCCACGCTTCGAACTCAAACATGATAGAGGCTTTCGGCATGGCATCCTGCATGTGCGAGATCCATTTTTCGTGACGTTTCTCCTGGCTCTTCTGCCAGATGTAGTCAGAATCATGTGGAAGCATAGCTGCATAACCTTCATAGTCACCCTTCTTCCCGCAGAGGGTCGCCATCATTTCCCTTTTTGGTTTCTCTTCCCGTTCCTTGATTGCTGTCTGCAATCGTTGGTCATAAGTGGCAATGACGGTCATGAGTGTGTCAATCTGTTCATCAAGGCTCGTTAGCCATTGTCCCCAGTATGCGTCATCATAGTATGTGTAGTTATCGTATCCGATGTCCCAAACTTTCAAACCATGAAGTTTAGCCTGTTCAAGGGGCTCATTTTTAATATCTCGTTGTTCTCCATGTTCTTCCGGGTATCGATTTCGGACTTCTTGAAGGATGGAAAAAGTGAAAATGCATGTATAAGTAAGGGGCTTGCTGTATTTCCATCCCAATCCCATTCCTTCGAACATATCTGCCAGATGCTGATGCCTTACTTTATATACCCCTGCATCCAG
>CACZUS010000152.1:0-602 GCA_902784425.1 uncultured Bacteroidales bacterium | reverse complement strand
TGTATAAGTAAGGGGCTTGCTGTATTTCCATCCCAATCCCATTCCTTCGAACATATCTGCCAGATGCTGATGCCTTACTTTATATACCCCTGCATCCAGTGCTTCGATTTGCTCCTTGCTCAGCACGTCGTAGATGGTCTTGCCGTCGGGGAGCCTCGTCATTCCTTCTGAGGGGTCTGAAAAAATGGTATGGTCCTCTGCCATGCAAAACTGTTGACATTGAGCCTCCACCTCCGCATACCCAAACAGGCTATCAAGGTGTGCGATGGATAGATTACCCACCATTCCGAGCATGTACGATGGCTTCTCCAACCCATTTCCACTGATGCGGAAGAAGAACTGCGCATGGAGAGGCAGGGCGAGAAGCACAAGGAATAATATGTATATCAGACACTTCATGGGTTGTTACTACTTATATAACGAATAAGAGTGGCAAAGTTAAACAAAAAAAGTCATTATTTCTTCATTTTTCAAGTTTTCTTTCTTATTCATTCACAAGCACCTTTCCGTCTTCTGTCATTTCATTAATTGGAGAATAATAATAAGTGGTCTTTTCATGAAAGTGGGGATTGTCCACCTCACTTACCTGTACGCTAAGAGGT
>CACZUS010000151.1 GCA_902784425.1 uncultured Bacteroidales bacterium | reverse complement strand
TACTCCCCCAAATAATTAATGATACATTAAAGAAAGGAGAGCCAAAGCCCTCCTGTCTTTCTTCTACAGCTCTATAGTTCTTAGTTCTTAGCTCAATAACTTTGAACCTTGAATCCTTAACCATCAGTTACTTCACCCACACCTTCTTACCATCTACGATGTTAATGCCTTTCTGAAGGGAATTGATTGGATGCCCTAAAAGATCATGACGCTGATGAGTCGCTTTTGCAGGAACTTCTAGAGAATTGATAGCTGTAGTTCCGCAAACAACAGTAGCGAGTTTCTGCCCACCATTCATAATAGTGTATTCGCCAGGCTGGAACCCTGGCAACTTGATTTCAAAACCATGTGGAGCAAGACTTTCAACCAAGAGAGATAAAACATTAATAAGAACGTTATGGTAAATGTCTCCTATGTTTTGGAATTCAATTATGTTTTCGTGGACAAAGCATGATGTGATAATAGGTAACAAGTACATTTCAGCACACCCACTGATGACTAGCGTGTCATCAGAGAAAACATAGTTGTACCATTCTGGCTGATCCCAGTCTATCAGCTCAACTGGCAAATCAAATGGCCTAGATTGGGTAGACTTGTAGTATGGAGTGTTTTGTGGAAAGACAGCTATCCATGTTCCCATGCTACAAAAGTTGAGAGAACATTCTCTTGAATTAGGTATTAATTCCTGTGGTAGTATGCCTGTGTGTAACGAACCGATTCCCTCCACCCATATATCCTCGATGGCAGTATTGTCACAATCTCTTAGACGTAATTTCTTCCCGGGGTAGTCAAAAACCAACCAGTCATGCAGGTATTCTTTACAATCTCCGACTTCCACAACCTCCATTCGTGTTCCTTGGGGTGTTGTGAAGACATCGCCCTCATTGAGAGAAAAGTCGAACATCAACACTTCTTCCTGTCGAGTCTCATCGTATCGGTAAATCTTCTGCCCTTCCTGACTATAGAGCAAGGTCTGTGGTATCTCGGTATAGTCTGAAGGAGCTTCAATTAACTCATAAACAGAATATGTCTTATCATTCAGCTCTGTATAACTATTAGTTGATCGAGCCATGAAGAAAGCATCTGCTTCTTTCGCTGCTCCAGTATAGATGTGATATACTCGGTAGTTTCTAATGTCCATTTTAGGATATTGAGCAGATACATTTGTTGACATGCCTAGCAGCAGGCTCAACGTTAAGATGATACTATTCTTTCCCATTATCAATATTTTTTTATATCATAATGATTTGTAAATAATAATTAAGGTAAAAATCCACGATTCCATCGGGCTGCCCTGACTTCCTCGTGGATTCTCGTGTTAATTCCAGTTGAACTTAGCCGTGAAGGATGCGGTGTATGTGGTGTCAGTTACCTTCATTGGTGCATTCTTGCCTTCGTATTTCGAGGTGCAGAATTCTCGTACATGTTCAAGCGAAGCAGGGAACTTGATGGTAAAGGTAAGTTCGTCATATCGCTCACTCGGCTCGTCTATGAATCTTATCAGATAGGAATATTGCAGCCAGGAGTCCTTCGTAAAGAAATCGGGCATAGGTACACCTGCTCTCAATGTGTCTTCATCCTCAAAACTGTACTGAACTCTTGGTTGCTCTCTGCCTACAGGAAGATAAGTGTATGCTGGGGTCACCTTGAAATGCCCGCTCAGGTCTTCACCAGGCTGCTGTCCGAACAGCACTTTGTCACAACTCAGCTGCACGCCTCCATTGATATACGACGTAAAGAATACCGGCCACTCCGAGGGGATTTGGCTTTGTCTGTATTGTTCCAAAATAAAATCGGTCTTGCTGAAAAACCAATCATAGACCAAGTTGTTGATGTTTTTGGCTATTTGTGAAGTATCGTTGGGAATACCATTTCCATTTTTGTCAAACACTGCATACATCTTAACAGACGAATAATCAGAGAACAAAGGTTCTCTATCCTTTCTCGTGTATTCATTTAGGTACACAGCAGGAATATAAAATCCGGACAACCAGAGTATTTCTTTGTCCATAATATACAATTCCAGCTTTGTGATGTATGCCGCATCCATCATCATTCCTTCATGTGGCGGATTATAGGAATCATAATTACGAACCTCCTTTTGCTCATTCTCGTCTTTATTACATGCGCAAAGCAAGAGACTTGCTGCCATCGTAATTATTAACAAATACTTCATATTTTATCCTTTTAATGGTTTAACGCATTTTGCAATTGAATTTCACAGGGACAGGCGAATGGCATCCATAACCTGTAACCCTATATGAATTCTCAGCTGCAAATATAATAGATATAAATCAAACGACAATGGAAAATTCGAGAAAAAATGAAGAAGTGAGTTAACCAGTAGTTAACCAGAAATCCAAGATATTTGCAAAAAAATCATGCTTGTAAGGTACTACAGGCATGATTTTTGTACGTTTAAAAATTGAATATTTTTTTTTCTGTTTTTGGGATTCTTCTGTTTTGTTCACCGATTATTCACCGAAAACGGCTCTACAGCTATCTGTGGATGCGTTTTTGTGAGTTATTCTTTGATTTCGAAAGATTTGACAGATAGCAAATTGTTGTATAATGACTCACTGGTGTTTTCACCAAATAATTCAGCAT
>CACZUS010000150.1 GCA_902784425.1 uncultured Bacteroidales bacterium | reverse complement strand
ACCCCGTGAGGCTGCTGAAATATTATCCAAAGAGGCTCAGAAATGGATAATATTATCCAAAACGGAGACGAGTTGGATAATTTTATCCGAAATGAAGCCAAAATGGATAATATTATCCAAAATGGAGCGGATTTGGATAATATTATCCGTCAAAGCCTATTTTCGGATAATGACTGGGGGATGAATGGCAGACTGCGTACCTTTGCACCGGAAACAAAAAGTTCCATCCGGTTATTATCAACAACTCAATTCATTCAAGAACTATGGCAACTAAAATGAGAAAGAGAGCCGTAGTGATACGACTCTCCTTTGTTTAATATAGGTAAAAAAGGTAATTTTAGTAAATGGTAATTTTAGTGAATTTGTACTTCACTTGGCGGCAGGTTCTGATAAGGGCATCAAGAAGGGTGCAGGTGAGGTGGCTGTTTGTCATTTCGGTATTTTTGGATATTTGCAGTAAGAACATTTCGGTATTTTTGGATATTTTCGGCAAAAACATTTGCGTAAATTGAAGAAATAGATTAGATTTGTACCGAAATCAAATCAGTTATTTTAGATGATGGAGAAAATATTCAAGCGTAAATTGTATGACAGACTTCTCGAATGGAAGCGTGTTCAGAATGGCAAGACGGCTATTCTGGTGGAAGGTGCTCGTCGTGTTGGCAAATCAACTCTTGTCGAATTGTTTGCAAAAAACGAGTACGAGTCATACATACTCATTGATTTTAATGAGGCTTCTGCTGAAGTAAAGTCGTTGTTCAACGACCTGATGGACATGGATTTCATCTTTCTGCAACTTCAAACCATTTATAAGGTAGTTCTGAAAAAGCGTAAATCGGTGATCATTTTCGATGAGGTGCAGAATTGTCCCCTTGCCCGTCAAGCCATCAAATATCTGGTTAAAGACGGTCGCTATGATTATATAGAGACTGGTTCGCTCATCAGCATCAAAAAGAACACAAAGAATATTACACTTCCCAGTGAAGAAGAACGTGTCACACTTTATCCGATGGATTATGAGGAGTTCCGATGGGCTATGGGTGATGATGCCACAGCCCCCTTGCTTCGCACTTTCTACGAGAAGAGAATGCCCCTTGTTCAAGCGCACCGTCATGCGATGCGCGATTTCCGGCTTTATATGCTGGTGGGAGGGATGCCACAGGCTGTCAATGCTTATCTTGAGACGAATAATTTCAGCATGGTTGATTTGGCGAAACGTGGTATCATTCAGATTTATTTGGATGACTTCCAGAAACTTGACCCGACAGGACGTTTGGAAACGCTCTTCAAGGAAATCCCATCCCAGTTGAGCAAGACAAATAATCGGTATAAACCGTATGCAGTGCTGGGTGATGTGGATGAAGACAAGTTGATGGAGTTGATGAAAAACCTTGAAGACAGCAAGACGACGCTTTTTTCCTATCATACAAATGACCCCAATGTGGGCATGTCGCTGACAAAAGACATTGGCAAGTACAAAATCTTTTGTGCAGATACAGGGCTGTTTGTTACATTAGCCTTTTGGGATAAAGACCGCACGGAGAATGTGATCTATCAGAAACTGCTGAATGACAAACTCAGCACTAATCTTGGTTATGTGTATGAGAACATGATAGCACAGATGCTTACGGCATCAGGTAACAAACTCTTCTATTACACATGGCCAAAGGATGAGACCCACAACTACGAGATTGACTTCTTGCTCTCACGTGGTGCCAAACTTCATCCCATAGAAGTGAAGTCATCTGGATATAACACCCATAAGTCGCTTGATGCGTTCTGCGAAAAGTTCTCTCATATCGTGGAAAGACGTTATTTGATTTATACAAAGGATTTGAAAAAAGACAAAGAAACGCTTCTTCTTCCAGTTTATATGACACAATTTCTGTAAGTCTGGGGTGCCCCACTTGCATATCGATTAAAACGTGAAAACCCCCACAAGCGGTGAGGCTTGCAGGGGTCTGTACTACTATATTCATTCGGTTGCCAAACTCCCTTGTTTTATTTCCTTATCAAGATAGCCATAGATGTAGGCAGGACTTTGGAAATACAGCCCTGTCTTGGGGTCTTTCAGTTTGGCGTATGTCTCCGAATTGTAGAGAATGTCCATCGCCTCGGAAGGGGCAATCTGGTATTCCTCAGACAGCATGACAATGAGGTCTCTTGCTGTGCATTCGTTCATATAATCAATCTCGCTCATATCTGTCGTAGTAATTTAATGGCTTTTTCCGTTGCAAAGAAATATTGGAAGGTGATGCCTTTCATATATTGGAGGCGTTCCAGGAATGTGTCCATGTCAATGTTGTGTTCCAAGACATTTCTTATCTGCACTCCAACTTTGTCATTTGCAATGGGACCATAAACGATATCAAATGCATGAATATTCTCCCTTGTGCGATTGTTTCTGTTTGCAAAGATGAAATCTGCCCATTCCCGAGTATATGAGTCGAATGCCTTAAAGGAGATGTCTTGATCGTGAAGCATGGTCTCATCAAACTCATAAGTGAGAATTGTTGGAGTCCCCCCAAGAAGATTGGTCTTGAATTCAGCCAACTCTTGGGCTTGTTCTTTGCTGGCAGAAAGATAGAAGCCGCATCCGAAATCTTTTCCCACCTGTGATTTGCTTATCTCTATCTTTGTGAAGGATTGGTTTGTTCCGTGATAAAGTTTCATGACAAGGCTCCTCCATATCGCTGGCAATATCCAGACATCGCATCCACCATGTCATCAAAACTCTGGGTGTGAGCCACGTTGTACTCTTTCTCCAGAAAGTCGATAGCCTTGAATCGCTTCAGATAACGATAAGCCTGAATGTCTGTGAGTTGATAGCGTTTTGCAAACTCGTTGACAAACATCACCAGGTATTCTGCTTTGTCTTTGACACTTACCATAGTTTCTCTCTATTAACTAATAAATTCCGATTGCAAAGATACGACTTTCTCCACCACTCCTCCAAATTTTTGGGCAAAAAAAG
>CACZUS010000149.1 GCA_902784425.1 uncultured Bacteroidales bacterium | reverse complement strand
GGCACTTAGGAATGAAAGAGAAAAGGGGGAGGTCTTGGGTACCTGTTGGGTACCTCTTGAAAAAAGAGGTACCCCTCTAAAGTACCTTTATTTAAAGGTGTTCCCAACGATTAGGGTACCTAGGGAGGTCTTGCCGCGATTTTCTAACACTGTAGAATACTGAGTGCACACGAGAACCATCATTCCAATGCACATTATTTTACATACAACATTTTCCTAGGTTTATTCTGTACTTCTATGAACGGAACCTGTGATAAAACTAACACGATACCAGACGAGCAGCGATTAGCGTGCTGGTTTATCAGCGTTCGTTCAACTTGTCCATTTAATACTAGTTGGTTGTATGCATATTTAAAATCTTCAATGGGGATTTTCCCCATGTTACCTGTTGAGGTCGTTCTTTGAATCCCGTTCCAATCTACATTAATTATGGTATTTGTCAAGCCGTCGTTTGTGATGGTTTGTCCTGAAAGTGGCATGATATATTGTTCCCACATCTCATCAAATGACATAAGAGATGTATGGCTTGAAACCGTTTCCTTTTCCAAGACCCCAAAGCCAACAACAAAATAGGCAACACATACAATTAGAGAAAGAATACTAATAAAGTACCATCCAGTGCTTACATAACCTGTTGACGTTAATTTTCCCATCGGCTCAAAGAAAACTCCATACAGGCCTACAAGCAAATAGCCAACGCCACAAATTTTGAGTAGCGTCTTGCCATTTTCCTCTTTCAGGAAGTCTACAACAAAAATAGGCCAAATGAAGAAGCTGAACAGGAATAACAAAATGGCCACAATAATGCCACCCGTCATGAATCCCATAATAGTAAATGGCACGCTCACCCAAATACCTCGTGTAACTCTAGCTGCAATCCTCATCTCAAAATCTTATTTTTATAATTCCATCTTCATTCTGTCAATCACCTTGTCTGAGGCATGTTTACCTTGTTCTTCAAAGAATGTCTTAATCGACTTCTTGCTAACACGAGTCTCATTTCTTTGGGCCAACCAGATTTTGTAATTGGTTTTCCATTTTTCTATCTCGGCCAAGAAGATACCATCAATAATTTTGTTCAAACCATCCATAACACCTCGACGTGCAAAGTACATTTTCTGATTAATCTCAGTAGGTAGAAGAAATTCCTTTCCATTAATACCAATATGCTCGTGATAAGCTCCCATTCCCATCCTATAAAGACCATTATCGAAGCCATCACGGAGTTGTGGGAATTTCTGCATAATATAATCACAATATTGGGCCGTTAATTCTTCTACAGATGTATCTGTAAGCATCTTCTTCGCTTCTTTGAAAGACAATTCACGTTTCTTTGAATCGCCCTGTTTCTCACGATACATTTTTGACTCCCAAGTCTCTTCAACAGGTTCATTATATAAATCAGAATTATCTTCAAGTAACATCTCGTTACAAACAGCATCAAGTTCATTAGACATACTGTTCCAAGACAATAATGTCTTTAAACTAGCAGCAATCAATCTTGTTTCCTCTGTGTTTTTGTCATCAGAAACAATTTCTTGAAGTTCTTCAACAAGCACTTCATCGTTTCCGTTCATCATCGAATCAAGACTACTGTCCGAGAGGTTGATTGAGGAAATCAATTCAATATCTGCTGGTCTCAAACGTAAGAGTTCGACAAGTTTGATTTTGTACTTTATATCCATAACACCTGATAGTTAATCACATATTTATATATTTCACAGGATTTTGACTCTTACCATAGAAAGCCGAGACATTCTTTCCGATATAATCAGATTTAACGTCTTCCACTCCAATGAACTCACACCTACCTTCATATTGTGGATTTTCAGTAAGATTCCACTCTTTGGGTATATATACAGCTTCTACTATTCCATCAACAATGGATAATACATGGGTAGCCTTTGATGCTCTTTTCATATTGACTGCCCAGTATTTACGAGTCATCTCATAGAGATTCTCGCGTTTTATCTTTCCGACTTTTACACAGATAATTTTATCAGTGTCCTTTGGCAGTAGTTCGACATTCATAGTAACATTCTTTATTCATATAGTTTTAGTCAACTGCAAAGATACAAAATCTTTTGATACTCTCAAAGATTATTCTGAAAAATGTTTTTCAAATATCATCAGTGAGTGGGATGCTGATGTCAGATAAACAATGTAAGAAGGAAATAGTTTTATCTTTTCCCTCACTCTTTTCTAAAAACGTTTGGCAATGTCAAAATTAGTTAGTAGCTTTGCAGGGCTATTACTATGGACTGGGAAGCCTTTGAGAAACATAAGCCCTTCGCTGGCGAGAAGAAGCCTTCGATGCTACGGCGACGGGTGGGTCACGATTACGAATCGCGACGGATATATCTCATTACAATGACCGTTGAGGGGCGTCGCCCTCTGTTGGGCCGTCTTGTGGGAGACGCAGAAGCGGCGGAGGGCAGTCCAGAGGCACCCAGAATCGAGCTGTCGCCATTAGGCGAAGAGGTCAGAAACTGCTGGACATCTATCAGCAGTTACTACCCTGAAGTGAAAGTGCTGGCCATCACGATAATGCCCGACCATCTGCACGGCATCCTTTTCGTAGAGCGGCAGATGGAACAGCACTTGGGAATGGTTATCAAGGGATTTAAGGCGGGCTGTAACAAGGCCTACCGCAGATGGCTGGCGGCGCAAGAGGGACAGGCGGGTAGGTCTGTGCCGCAACAATGTTGCAACAAAGAAAACCACGGCGACGACGGCAGCAAAGAGAACGACGGAAACGGCAGCAGCAAAGAGAACAACGGCGACGACAGGACGCACGGCTTTTTATTCTCACGGAACTACAACGACCACATCCTTGAAGGCGCTGACGAACTGGAGCGTTGGTTTAATTATCTTGACGACAACCCTCGCAGATTGGCAGTAAAGCGCCAGCATCCGGAGTACTTCACTATAGTTCGTCAGAGAAACATCGGAGAGTGGTCTTGTCAGATGGTTGGCAATCAGGCTCTCCTTAGTTATCCAAAGAAGGCGGCAGTTGTTGTTCAT
>CACZUS010000148.1 GCA_902784425.1 uncultured Bacteroidales bacterium | reverse complement strand
CTTTCCATGATGAGTAAACTCTCTTCCTGCGCAATCCCTACGAGACCGCTGCTGGTTGGCAGACCAATGGCATATTCGCTGATGTCAGAGATAATAAAGCTATCAATATTCCTATGATCATAAGATCCTTCGACAAGAAGAACGACCGGATTATTATTGAAAGAGGAAACGATAGTAACACGACCGATTGTCTGTATGGAGTCAGCAAGGATTCTGACGCTCTGCGTGAATTGTTGCCAATCGGCTTGTGCATGAGGATGTGTAACCACCAAACATTTCTCCTCGTTAGTTTCTTTATACCGAATCCAAAGAGACTTCTGTGGTGTTTCCGAGTCGTCCTCTTTATTCAAGTAAACAACAACATTATCATCTTCCGCTACGACGGTCGCAGTCTTTGGTATAAGTGAATTTCTACAACCTACCATGAAAGCACATAAAGCGAACGCACACAAGATCTTTATAGACATGCAACTATTTATCATGGTTTCAAAGATTTTTCATACAATTCCTTTAACTCGTCAATTCCCTCCTCGGACAATACTGGCGCGCATTTACCAAACCATTCTCGATACATTTTTCCAAACAACGAATCCACTTTCTTCTTTACCTCGAACTGCGCTATTATCAGCGGCGCATGCTTTCGCCAATCCGTCTCGGAACGTGTCCGTTGTGTTGCAGCTTCCAGTTCTTCATCCGCAACCCTTTTCGCCCTGTTGTACTCGACATAGAACTGCCTTAATTCTTTTTCATACAGCAAGAAAAACAGTCCTGTTCTTGTCATGTCTTTTACAACATCCTCCGCCCAACAATAACCTTTGAGCGACAGGTCGGACAAATCTTCGGTCATAAAGTTGCTATTGTCGTATCGGGTAAATTTGAAAGATTTCAAGTGCCTCTCCATATAAAATGGAAAGTCGACAAACACCGTCATGGCTCCTGGGGTCAGATCCTTAATATGCTTCATTATTTCATTCTTTCCCATATACTTGCCAAATATAAACGGGTTAACCGTTTCTGCCTACAAAGTATAAATATCTTCTATTCCCTCAACTTCAGTTAGGTATTTGTAGAATTCATCTATCATATCTTCCGTGATCAATGTCTCTCTTAATTCTGGAAAATACTTCTCCTGAATATCCGTTAGTAACTTGGTCTTTTCAAACAGACTCGTCTCTTCAATTACCCTTTCTCGATACTCTTTTATTACATCGGCAAGCCGATAGGGTTGGTCTAAAAGGATCTCTTCCTCTTCGCTTAACCCTATCATTAAATCCATAGCCGTTTCAAAACCACTTTCAGTAGCATAATAATCACCATCTATTTCAACGGCGTATGCAGCTTTGCCCTTGTATTTGTCAGGAATCTCACGGTTGAATATAAGTGTGATTGGAGAATCCAGCTGAACCGAAATGCGGTCTGGGGTCAACTCGACGATTTGCCCTTGATGCTCGTAATGGGCTGTAGTGCCCAAAATGCTGCCTTTTTTGAGTAAATTTTTCATATAATTAGAATATATCTCTTTTGCTGTTTGTTGCCATTTGGTTTTATCGTTTTTGCTGATGTATTCCACCATATTTTGAGCCTTTGGTGGGTCGGTCAGATATATGGGTAATCCGAATATTGAATTGGATATTCCGAGATAACATTTCATCAGTTCACAAAAAGAATTCTGTGGCAAATCAATGACCGTATCCCATATATCTTCTTCTGTCTCACAGAAGAAAAGCCTCCTATATACGTCCGCATCGTCAATGATCTGTGGAATGCCACCCCATTTGTAACCATCGGGAATGTCAATGTTCCAGTATCCATTTACCAAATCAGCCCAATAGTCATCCAAGTCTTCTTTCCAGTCAAGAAGAATGGAATAATTGAATGCACAACCATCTTGCTCAACGTAAGCTTTCTTTAAAAATAGATCTTCCAAATTCCAGTCGACAGACTCGAAAGCTGAATGTAATTCGGGAAAAGGTAAATGCTCTTCCAAGTACGATTTAAGCCTTACCTTGTCGTATTCCCTATGCTGATATGTACCTTCAACAGGCAGATTGTTTTCGTAGTCCCATCTCATAGTCTTATACGTAAGGATCGTGATACTTATCGATGATTTTCAGCAACTGCTGATAGAAATGCTCGTCTCTACCCCAGATGTCGTGCGCATGGGCGTAGTCGTCAATGATGTCCTCCAGCGTCTTTGTTGGTGCGGACTTCTCTTTCTTTCTATCCACTAATTCATGGATGCCGTATCCTGCGGCTGTAAATGCCGCGTCTCTCCAAAAGCTCATAATTATTTTAATTTGATAACATGACAATAATAGCGATAATGCTAATTACAAAGACCCCAACCCAAACAAGGTCAGAGCCTCCGATTCCCAAAAAGAAACCGCCAAAAAGACCACCGATTTCTTGGATCACAATCCACAAAAGTGGCAAAGCAAAGGCAAGAATCAATAACGCGATAAAGGCGAAAGCTATGAATTTCAGTACACTTCCCATAATATTGTGTTTTAAATTATGGGACAAAAGTACTATATACTTATGCCATATTATAGCCCAAGTTGAAAAAAATTTTATTACCTTTGCTCTTACCGCGTTAGCGGTTTCTTGATTCCGTACCTTTCCAGATCAGAGTATAGGAGAATATCTTGATGGAAATACTTGTCTGCCAAGTTTGGTTTGAAGTCTTGAACAAACCTTTTTATTGAGAAATTTTGTGGGTAATTATCCAACTTTTCACTTTCCATTTCTTGTATGTCTGTCATGTCTTGAATACGGAAAATACCTATCTTGCCAGACAATTTGTTTTTCTCAGTGAAGATTCCAATAACATACCATTGCCTTGAAGCCTGAAGTAATCCCAAAGGGCAATAGTAGCGATATTTGCAGTCAATGTCTTTGTAATCGCTCATGGAAGGATCCTTGCGTTCTTCTTCAAACGATATGAAAACTCTGAATTGTATAACCGCCCGTAATTTGATGAATTGAGCTAACAGGGGCAATTGTGAGTCATACTTTACATCGTAATCCCTGATTCTGTCCTTCATGTTTGGATCTTCC
>CACZUS010000147.1 GCA_902784425.1 uncultured Bacteroidales bacterium | reverse complement strand
TATCGCAGATATAAATAACTAATCTTTGTTTGACTGAGGCAAAACCGCTGTTGTTGTTTGCTCGGTGAATTGTCCGTTTCATATCGTGTTATCCAAATAATTTCTTTATTATATCTGTTCTTCCAAAACTTTTTAAATCACGTATTATCTCTTGTTTATACTCTTTTTTATACCAGAAAAAGAATTTCCTCTGATCTTCCTTTTCTTTTTTTGTTCGTGGAGTATAGACCTTCTCCAAGGTGTATGGGTTTATCCCTGTATAGTACATTTCCGTGGCAAATGTCATTGGCGTCGGTGTGAAATCTTGTACTTGTTCCAAGTTGAATCCCATCGCTTTCGTACGTGCAGCAAGCATTGCCATATCTACACGATGACATCCTGGATGAGAACTAATGAAATAGGGTATTATTTGTTGTCGTAGTCCTGCTTTACCACAAATTCTATCGAATTCTTTTTTGAATTTTTCAAATAGAGAGAAACTTGGTTTGCGGATCAAATTTAATACATTATCTTCTGTGTGTTCAGGAGCCACTTTTAATCGTCCGCTGACATGATTCGTGATTAGTTCCTCCGCATATGCCTGATGACTTGCGTTAACCTTTGGATCCTTGTCTTCATAAAGCATCAAATCATATCGAACACCACTGCTGATGAACGATTTTTTTATTTTTTGTATTTTGTCAACCTCTTTGTATAATGCAATAAGCGATGAGTGGTCGGTATTCATATTGGGACATACTTTTGGAAATGCGCAACTTGGACGTTTGCATTTCTTACACAACTCCTGATTGCGTCCCCTCATCTCATACATGTTTGCACTTGGTCCACCCAAATCAGACAAGTACCCCTTGAATTCTGGATGCTCGCACACTTTCTTAACCTCTTTCATGATGCTTTCCTTGCTCCTTGATGTGATATGTTTGCCCTGATGTGCACTGATAGCGCAGAAAGAGCAACCGCCAAAACAACCTCTGTGGATGTTGATGCTAAACTTAATCATATCATAGGCAGGTATTCGTTTGCCCTTATATTTAGGATGAGGAAGACGTGTGTATGGCAAGTCAAATGAAGCGTCTAAATCTTTTGATTCCATTACAGGGAATGGTGGATTGACGATGGTGATGTGATTTTTGTCAACCCTTTGTACAAGGCGTCGAGCCTCCATCTTATTACTTTCTTCCTCGATTACGCGAAAATTCTTTGCCTGTTTCATCTTGTCTTTCACACATTCAAGATGAGGAAAAAGTTCGAATGTTTCACCTTCGTAATCGGGTATTTTATCTCCTTCGATTAAGTAAGAAGTTTGAGGTATGTCGTGCATGTCAAAAATGCTTTCGCCTTTTTTACACCGATTGGCAATCTCCTTTAGCGGTAATTCGCCCATTCCATAGATTAATAAATCTGCACCGCATGTAGCCAAAATAGTTGGCATCAATGTATCGTCCCAATAGTCATAGTGCGTAAAACGCCGAAGACTTGCCTCTAATCCGCCAATCACAACAGGTACGTCGGGAAATAATTCTTTTAATATTCGTGTATAGACGGTGGTACAACGATCAGGACGGAACCCTGCTTTGCCATCGGGCGAATAGGCATCGTCGCTACGTTTCCTCAATCCAGCTGTATAATGGTTGACCATTGAATCCATACATCCTGAAGAGACGGCAAAAAACATTCGTGGTCTGCCAAATTTCTTGAAATCACGATAGTCGCCATGCCAGTCTGGTTGCGGTACAAGTGCCACACGTAATCCATACGACTCCAAACATCTGCCGACTACCGCACCTGCAAATGAGGGGTGGTCAACATACGCATCACCAGAGAAAAGAACGACGTCTACATCGTCCCATCCTCTCAAATCGGTTTCTTTTTTTGTCGTTGGCAAAAAGTCTGTAAGTCTGTACTCCTTAGGCATATTGATTACGTTTTACATTCTTCGTATTTCTCTTGTTACTATGGGTTAAGAATTTTTGCAAATAAAAACGCTCTCTATGCAAAGGAACAATTTTAATTTCAAAAATCAAAATGTTTATGTCGGAATAGATGTACATAAACAAAATTGGTAGGTTTCAATCTCCATAGCAAAGTAACAACTGTCGAACGCAACCTTTTTTCGTAGCGAAAAATATTTTTCTGAAAATTTTATGTTGTTTATATAAATCGCAGATATTCAGTCTGATATATTATTAATTAAAAAAGAACCAAGCATATTGTGACTTGACTTCAATTACTTTTGATCCTTTTTTCCCTGTTGCATCTTGATAGGAAATGATTATGTAAAAACTTTCTTTTTTGTCGATTGCCTCAGTGATCCGTTTGATCTGTTCATCGGTTAATCGATTTCCTTTTCCTGGGATAGGATGAATACACATGACGTGAAAATTATATACTTCGGTTCCTGTCACATTATATTCGGTTCCTTTGTAATTGATCACATGAATCGTTATGGGTTGGGTTCGATCGATGGCGAATTTCATTTTTCCCAAGGTCAAATTATCCAAGCCTAGTTTTTGTGTATTCCCTTGATTGTCGAAATAACGAAGTTGAATACACTCTTCTTCTCCTGTGATTAAATATTTCTTTTTGATAGAAGTTTTTCCTTGTGTTTCAATGAAAAAGGAGTCTTTTCCTACGGGCAATTGAATAGTAAAAGCGAATATCCTTTGTTTGGCAGTGGCAAGACCACTGCTGGTCTCGTTTGCTCGGTGGATTTTCAGAAATTTCCCCTTGCTCAATTTGATTACATCTGTTTGTTTGCTATTGGCAAGGCTCACACGTATGGTTTTGTCATCAATCTGACTAATCTTGCTTAGTTGTTCCATGGAGAAAGGAACATAGATTGTCCCCTCGTAATTTTGCTTGACAGATTGGAAATTTTCTGAGGAAGGCTGTGATAGCATATTCTGATGAATAATGCATAAAATAAATAGGAAAAGTAAATATGTCTGTTTCATGGCTTATTCATTTAAAATTTGTTTTGCTGGCCATCCATAATCTTGAACAAAAGAGATGTTTAGATTGTGCTTTTCCACATAATTGGTAGATTGTGCTTTTCCACATAATTGGCAAGAACTTCCAATCTATGTCGCTCGCGTGTTTGCTCATCGCTCTGAATGGCATGGAAAGCCTCGTATTTATCGCCGAAGATTTGTTTGGCGCTCTTCAAGTTGTCTGAGCCGTCGGCTACTTGGTCGAAGCCAATCACCTCAAAGCCTGTGTCGGTTTGACGGATATGTAGTAAACCAGGATGGTTTCCTCCCGACACCGTCTTCAGCGTGTCGCCCGAACGATTGTAGTTGAACACCCAGAAATCGCCCCACACCAAGATGTTCTCCGCATCACGCTCGTCAACTGCTACGACTTTTTGGAATGGTACGCAATATTCCGCTTCGGCGTATTGTTTGCCGATTTGATTCACGAAATAACGTTCAATTGCAGGGAAATAGTTTGTCTCTTTCTCCACAATGATGGTATCATTGACGGTGATAGTATCACTGACGGTTGGATTCACCTCGTCTTTCGTTTCTGTAGGCTTAGGTTGACAAGCCAACATGAAAAGAGATGATATGGATAGGAGCGAAGTCTTAATCAATGTTCTCATGGTAAGAATTCTGTTTAAAGATAATGTATTCATCATTTTTTTTGTGTTTTTTGAATTTATTTCTGGACGCACGGCCGTGCGTTTACGGTAACGTTTTTTTGTTATCATTTTTCAATGTCTTTTCCATAGTGGTTTTTCTAATGAAAAATCCCATTTTCTTATAGAAAGACATGGCATTTTCGTTTCCTTCCCAAACATTCAGAAGCAGATTGTCATATCCTGCCTCTTGGGCGAAA
>CACZUS010000146.1 GCA_902784425.1 uncultured Bacteroidales bacterium | reverse complement strand
CGCCGCCAGATTGCCCAGCATGGCGCACACAAACTCGTTTTCAAACTTGCCGCCGCCCAGCTCGCGAAGCACGATGTTGCACTTCCGCAGGCTGCCCGTTTCGGCTTTCGTCGACTGTACGTAGAAGCTTTCGCCTTGACGTACAACTCTGAAAATTTTTGCTTCCAATTTTTCTTTGTCAACGCCTCTATTGGTCGATTGACGGGGGCAAAGGTACGGCGAATATCAATGCCTTGTTTGTAATGGCTTTGAGATAGTATATTTCACCGTTCAATCGTATATTTAAGCACTAATTGAAAGTAATTTCAGCAGGTTTTCGGCTATAAACATCTGGCGTGGGAACATCCTGTCACCCTTGGGAGCCTTGTACTTCTTCCACTCCTGATAATTCTTTCTAAGGATGCTGCTCGATGATAGTGGCTTCTGGATTGACTGATAGTCGCACCGATGTGGCATGCTTACATCTTTTAGTAGTGTGTTCATGCGCTCGGAGAATTTGACCTTGTCACTTTCCCAACCGCAGAAATCCACCAATACTCGATACACAGCCGTCCACTGGGTGCTAACAGCGAAACTGCCAACAACATCAATAACAGCCTTAGCCACCTCATCATCGCTCTTATACACCTTCTGACACTTGTAGGTCACGGTCTCAATGGCACTTACCAACTTATTAGACAGCAGTGCTTCAGCCATCATTATTTGTTCTTCGCTATCACCTTTCTCTAATAAAATCTTCATTTTGTCGAGTTTGTGAGGAAGAAGGTCCAGAATTGACGTCTTTTCACTCGCGAGACTCCTTTCGCTCACTTCACTCAACTGGTCGCTCCTTATTCGACCATTAAGTTGTTAAAACTATTTATATACCGGGCATTTTTACCGCATAGGTTTACCGCCCAATTTTAATTTAATAAGCTTAGTCTGCCGCGTCAAGGGCAGACAAAAAAGCCCGCATCGGATTTCTCCAATGCGGGTGCAAAAATATACAAAAAGAAACTGAAAAACGGTATGTAATGGGCTACTTTATCATAGGTAGTACCCTAGGTAGTGGGCTACTTTTTTGTTTTTCCCCTTCTTGGAATTTGTTTTCTTATCTCTGATGCAAATTCGGGCATAGCAGATTCAAATACTTTTGCTACAGCATCTATATCCTTCTGATTGAATCCAGCCTTCTTCATTTCGCTGTTTACTGACGTCTCCTCCCAACCTCCGATTGCAGAAATAATAGAAACCAATTGGTTCTTTATGGGGGTTGGTCCATCAGTGAGGGATGCTATGGTATAAATAAGTAGTCCCATTTTAGCTTTTGTAAAGCACTCTTTCCCTGATGCAGAAAATGCCTTTTCTGGCTCTTTAGAGATGGTTTCCTCGTACTTCCTTTTCCATTCATCACATTCTATCTTTAATGCATTGTTTTCTTCAAATAAATTTTGATCAATAATGCTTTTTTTCATATTAATATGAAGATGTGACTCTGGGTTGTCAATAATCTCAACGATATGTCTTTTTAATTCAGTAGTCTGACCACCTGTCTTCTTATTTATCTTTTGACGATAAACTTCAGCTTTTTTACGTTTTTCCAATATGCCTTCAGCAATTGTCCCCGCTGATACATATTCGCTGTCGTTTTGCCAGTTATCTCTCATATATGAATAGAAGTTAGCACTGCCCTGCCCAGTTCCATAATAATCAGAGGCAATTTGTGTAAATTGTCCATCCTCGCGAGCGTTCCTTTTATCTTCATCATCTATTGCTTGCGCGACATCCATTATAAAAATTGAATCAATGCCTTCCAACAAATCTCTGACAAAATGTGTTTCATATAGTGTCACTTCTGCCCAATCAACTTCAAATGGATTCAGTTTACCTTCATTTATACCCTTTGTTGTCCGTGAAATAATGGTTTCTTTGTTCTCGTCATATATTAAAAAGGGAATCTGGGAACTATATATTGAGGGGTCATTCAACCAATCTATTGGAGAAGAAGAACTTTCATCTTCTTTCTTTTCTTCATCTTGAGTGAGGACAATCTCGGTCTTAGGGGACTCCAAAGGAAGTCTCATTGCTTCAAGATAATCTAATAAATCCTGACATCTTCCGTAGCTTATTGCCGTCTTACATATCATATACTAAAAAGGAAGTTCATCTTCCATATTGCGTTTGATTTCTTTTTCAATGTCATCTATAATAAGGTTGCGGTCGTGAGGGTCTCTCCAAAAACTAACGATATCCTTCAAGCATTGCTTGTCGTAATCATTGCTTATGTCTGACCAGCAAACTCGCTTCAAATCGTCATCTGTTATCGGTAGTTTTACTACAAATTCATCTGTGAGATAAGTGGGGGCGGAATTATCATATGCTTTACAGAAATATTCAAAACAGTCGTTGTTCTCTTCATTTCGTTTCTTAATATCGGTTTCAATCGTGTTTTTTAATCTTTCAAGGTCTGTACAATTATCGCCATGCTCTTCCAAAAGGAAATACACCAAACACATCACTTTATCACCACGAAAAGGAATGGAATCATAATGCCTGACATTGGGTGTTGGACAAGATGCTATTTTGTAAAAATAGCCATAATGCATGTATGGCCTCTTCAACTGAATAACGGTATTACAAATAAAACAGGCATCGTTAAACATGTCTGTGATTTTGACATCAGCGTCCACATCAGTCACTCTCGTTCCATCCATATTGAGAAACAAGTCGAAAAACAATTTGAATACCGACTCGTCGTTATCAATATCAAAGTCATCCAGCGTTTTCTCTTTGTATAGCAATTGTCGTACTAACAACATAATAGTGTTCTACGGATTATATTTCCTAAATAAATTATTCAAATCATCATCGTTCCTCATGCTCATCACGTCGTGCTGAATCATAGAGTCACCGACATTCAGGCGAAGGAAGCGGTTATCCTCCTTACGGATAATCTCCGCACGCGCAATACCCTTTTCTTCCTTCAAGTACTCGTAGAGGCCTATTGTCTTGGCATAGTTGTCATTGTATGCAGGATTATGCGGCTCAAGCAAATCAACAACATATCTATCACCCTCCTTGCGGATTATCAGGAAGTCTGGATAGAACGACTTAACCTTTCTATCCATTTCGTATTTAATGCAC
>CACZUS010000145.1 GCA_902784425.1 uncultured Bacteroidales bacterium | reverse complement strand
GTGCTAAAAATGTTTTTTTCTCTTAGTCGTTCTTTTTCTCACTTTTTCTTATTAATTTTGCACTTCAAAGTATAAGCACAGCATTGACATAAAAGAGGATTATATGACAAAAGAAACATTTCTACTGCTTCTCACAAAAGAGGCCAAAACCTACAAGAGATTCCTGGAAACTGAGAGCCACGACTGGATTGTGAAAGGATTTATAGACGTTGACAAAAATGTCTATACAATTACTAATGATACTAAGGTTGTATCAAAAATTATTGAAATACTGCTGATTCCCAAACTCTTGCTATTTGCAGAACGTAATGGGCTTGAATTGGAGCTTCCCTCAAAGCAGAATTTCTATCCAGACTTAACATTTAAGGATAAGGAAGGACATTTATTTGCTGTCGATTTCAAGTCGAGCTACTATGATGGTGACTCAGTCAATGGATTAACATTGGGGTCTTATTGGGGCTATTTCCGTGAAAGGGATACAATAAAGAGTATGGATCATACTTATAATTCGTATAGTTCACATACCGTTTTAGGAATGTTGTACAAACAAAGTGTCATTAAGACTGACGAGCGAACTGTTTATTCAGTTGATGAACTTGATATTATTCATTCTGTCATAGAACAGTTTGTTTTCTTTGTTCAGCCTAAGTGGAAGATAGCCAATGACATTCCTGGCAGTGGAAATACGCGCAATATAGGCGGTATAACAAACATCGTGAAACTGCAAAAAGGAGAGGGACCATTTGCTGCTCTTGGCGAGGATGTATTTGATGATTATTGGATGGGTTATTTCAATAAGGTTGATGCTCGTACGGCTGGGATAGGTACTCCTCGTTATCATAACCTTGCTACTTACAAGGCATACTTGAAGAGCCAAAATATTTTGTTGGATAAACTTAAGTAAAGAAGCGTATGCCTGTAATTATTCCTCCTGTTAAATCGCAGGGAATCAAGACTAAATTGGTACCTTGGATAAATGATTTAATTCGCCACTCTGGACTTGACTTGGAACAAACGGGTTGGATAGAGCCGTTTTTCGGTACAGGTGTGGTTGGCTTAAATGCTCCAGTTGGTGGACGACATATTGTGGGTGATAGTAATCCGCACTTGATGAATTTATATCAAGGTATCCAAAATGGTGAAGTCAACGAGTACAACATGCGCGCATATCTAGAACATGAGAGCCGTATTCTTGAAGCAGCAGATGAAAATGGTTATGCCTACTATCGTGAGGTTAAGAATCGTTTCAATCAAGAACATAGTCCTTTTGATTTCATATTTCTTTCTCGTGCAGGTTTCAACGGAATGATGCGTTTCAATCGAAGAGGTGAATGGAATATTCCTTTTTGTCAGAAACCCAGTCGTTTTGCTCCTGCATACATTACAAAGATTTGCAATCAAGTTGCTAATACAAGCAGAATTATCCGTCATGGTGAATGGGAATTCTTAAACCAGGATTTCAGAGCGACAATCGAACGTGCCGAGGCTGGTGACATCATTTATGTTGATCCTCCGTATTTCGGACGCTATGTAGATTATTACAACGGCTGGACAGAAGAAGATGAAACTGCTCTATTTGAAGTACTTCAAAACACTCCAGCACACTTCATTCTCTCAACATGGCATCACAACGAGTTCCGTGAGAATGATATGATGAATCGTTATTGGAATCAATTCAATGTGGTGACGCAAGAACATTTCTATCATGGTGGTGGACACATAGAAAATCGCCATCCAATGGTAGAGGCACTTGTCTTTAACTTTGAGTTGGAAGATGTACTTGAGCCACAATTGGAAATGGAGTTGGAACTTGAATTTGCCTGATATCAAAATAATATTAAATGGAGAGTTATTTTCAATCAAACGACCATCAGTTCGAATTGTTTCAAGGTGATGCAACAGAGTGTCTGAAAAATATGAGCACTCAGTTTGATATGATATTTGCAGACCCTCCTTATTTCCTTTCTCGTGGTTACTCTTCAAAAATCAATGGCGAATGGAAAAGCTTCGAAAAGGGTGAATGGGACAGAGTTACCTCTTTTGATAACATCAATGAATTCAACCGACGTTGGCTGTTGGCTTGTCGTAATGTGTTGAAAGACGATGGTACTATTTGGGTGAGCGGTACATACCACAACATTTTTTCTGTCGCCACTTGTCTTGTTGAATTGGGATTCAAAGTGCTGAACATCATTGTTTGGCAAAAATCGGATGCAAAGCCTACATTGTCGCGCAACTATTTCAACTTCACGACGGAATATCTGGTATGGGCCCGAAAAAGTGAAAAAGTCCCACATTTCTTCAACTGCGATTTAATGGAGCAGATCAATGGTGGTGCAAGAATGGGTGATGTGTGGCGCATACCATTTGTTGCATCTTGGGAAATGAAACAAGGGAAGCACCCCACTCAGAAACCACTTCGTTTGTTATATCGGATAATCCTGTCTTCAACACGCGAAGGAGAAACCATTTTAGACCCATTTGCAGGTAGTTGTACGACAGGAATTGCTGCAAATTTGCTTGGACGCAAGTTCATTGGAATAGACCAAAGCAAAGAGTTTTTGGATTATGCTATCAAACGTAAGCATGAGATAGAGGACGAAAGTGTGGCTAATATTATGCTGAAGAAATTGTCTGAGAATCCCGAAGAGGTAATGGTAATGGTGAACCACGCTCGTCCTGATTTGCGTAAGAAGATGATAGAAAAGGGTATTTGCTATCTCCGTGCTGGCGATTCAAAAGGTTCATTGCTTGTAACGCCAGGCTTTGAGCGTTTGCAGTATGTGCTGCTACATACCAATGGAGAAGACTGCCAACTTTTTAAGTTAAAGACAAAGGGGCATTTCCAGATATGGACTCGTGAATCATTGGAACAATTCGGCTTTGAACCTCGAAGCGCAAGCTATTATGTGGTTTTGCACTTTGATGCAAGCAAGCCTATTCCGATGAAGAAATGTCCCGACTTGCAAGAGAATAAGTTTACTTTCCGTGCAAAGATTAGACCGTTAAGTGATTTTATGGGGATAAAGTGAAAAGTATATATGTGAAAGAACGAAAATAAGAATGAACATAATTTCATATCCGAAATTACTAAAATAGTTCGAAAAATGGAAATTTCCTGTATATAGTATATGAATATCGGAAATTGTTATTACCTTTGTAGGCGATTCGCACTAATTGCGGGTCGCTTATTATTTATGATGTCAACAGTTGTAAGGCGCGACGGACA
>CACZUS010000144.1 GCA_902784425.1 uncultured Bacteroidales bacterium | reverse complement strand
GATTTGCCACTTCTCTTTCTCTTTTTTGGATGCTCCACAATTGAAAGCTGTACCCACAGAGACGCCCTTTCCGTCTCCAATTAGTTTCAACGTCACATCCGCTCCAATAGAGGCTGATGTAGTCTTTTCCTTCGTCTTCTCATCTTCCTCTACACCCAAGCCAACTGACACCCTATTCAAAGCGATCTCCAATCCACCTAAGTTCATACTTTTAGCACTATTAAGCGCAAATGTTCCTCCGCCAAAGTAAGGTTCACACGTTGAGAACTTCAAGTTTTGAAATTGAAGATTATCCACATGTAGGAAAGAATAATCCATGCTTAAATTACCATTGATGACAAAGTGAAATCCTCGTCTGTATGGATCTTCTTTACAATTTTCATCATTTGGTTTATATTTCGGGTTGTTCTCTTTCTGATAAGAGACACTTGTTCCTTCAGATATAGAATAACAGTTCCTGATTTTTGCAAAAAAGGAAGATCATACTCACCTTTGTTAATTTTTGCATCAAATGAGTAACATAGATTATCATTGTTATCTGAATATAGTGTACCATTCACGTCAAGTATCAATTCATTATCTTCTTGATTAGGATTCTTTTTATCCTTCAGCATCTTTAAGGTCAGGTCACCACCAATAGTACCGCCCACAATTTTATTGCTAGCTATACCTACAGCGAGGGTATCAATATTGACCCCTATTGCAGGGGTATCAAAAAGTTTTTGATCTTTAAATCCTGCACCAAACCAGCCCGAAATTCCTGTTTCGTCTATCAGCATATTATAGGCATTCAACGTCTTTATGAATGGAAACTCTTTTTCCACATTTACTTCCAATGCCTTAAGCGCGAAACCTGTCCAATAAGCCTCGTCCGATCCTTTAAACGGATTGCGATAGCCTCGTGGGAACTGGAAATTTTCTGCATTTTTCACTGTACTAAGGTCAGCTATCACACCTGTCACCTTATAGACTATATCACCCGTACAATGGATTTTGAATGGGGTCTTAAAGCTCGTCTCTATCAATATATCCTCAAGATCGGATATATTAATATCAAACTCAGCTGTCACCATACTATCCTCTTTCGTTACTATTTTCTTATCTGGATCTGCGTTATAAAGGACACTACTTTTGAATCTAAATTCACCCTTTAATCGCATTCTTTTGAATCCATTGCAATCCACCTCGATGTAACTTTCCTTGTGCACACCCAATTCTGCCTTACCTTCGAGTATCGGATAGTATGTCATTTCACCGGATGAAACTTGATTCGAGTTTTCAACATAAGCGAACAACTTCGAAGAGTTATTCTCCCCTAAAAGATTTATATCTCCAAGGAAGCCTATCTTCGTATTACCACCATCGCCAGAAATAGAGAATGGTAATTGGAATTCCGCCTTAGCCTTAATGCTGGTACTTCCCTCCTTAGCACCCTTACGCTTGTAGGTGAGCGGGTCCATCTCTATCTTCAACCCTGTTTGTCCATAACCACCACTCAATCCAACAGGAGCGGTAAATATTACTGTAGCGATGTTTTTTATGTCATTGATTGTCTTGCGAACATCAGCCGTGATTTCTTTAACAGCGCTTATGTCTTTGCCTTTCTCCTCCAAATCACTTACAATCTTCTCCAGATTCTTTCCATTATAATTTTTAGGATCTTTGAGCGCCTTCTTGAGTTCTCCTTTCAGGTCATCAATAAGAGGTTTAATCACTTCCGACTGAGCCATTCCACCTGCTTGTTTTGCGAAATCATTCAGCTTGTTCTGCAGGTTCTTAATATCGTTCTTAACGTTGTTGACGTTCTGTTTTATCTGCGTTTCGGTGGTCTCAATCATATCTGCCATCGCATTCTCAACGCCTGTCAGAGAGAAGAGGAGAATGGCTATTTTAGCCACTCTTTGGACCTTTTGCCAAACACCTGTCGTATTTCTTTTACCTGATAAAAACATCTTTCTATATTATTTTGGAGGTTTTTTAAAATGATATTCTATAATTAAGCGAAGTTAGGAACTCGTAATCATTGTTTCCTGACACATTAGCTCTGAATCGTTTTGTATAGCCTGAGCTAAGTGAGAAAAGGTGTGAACCCAATTTCTTCTTTGTAGCATCGATGGCATACGATGCAGAAAACGAAGTGTTGATAAGCGAACCCCTCTCTCTGCCCGATGCATCATCTACGTTGTAGGCCACGCCCAAGGAGGTGTTGAATTTACCCTTGGCGAAGGCTTTTGAAAGATTGGCTCCCGGACCGTAATAGAGTGATTCCATACCTGTCGCATCACAATAATTGATCATACCATATACACTCCAACCGAGAAAGACAGGTACTATCTGCTGTGAGAAGCCCAGGTTGCCCGATACATAATCGGAGAACATTGTCAGTCTGTCTTCCGACAATTGGTTGGCGCACTGATAAGCAGTACTTGCATTTATGCTCTGTTTCACATCCTTCGTGCCCCAGTTATACCCGAGTGCAGCGGTGAGGGAACGAGAGACTTGATAGAAGTTCAAGCTATCCATTGCATTAGCATAATAAGGATAGGCCTGAGGTTTGACGTGTGTATATGTATTATAATTAGAGAAAGCTAACGAAGCGTTCCAGTGTTCGTTGGGAACGATCGATAGATTGGCAGAGCAAACCACATTTTTGGTTTTCTGAGCCTTATTATCGTCTAAGTTGTTGCGTTGCAAACCGACGTTCCCGGAGAAATTGATTTTTCCTTTTAGTAATCTGAAGTTAGGCGAGAGACTGAAGGTCTCCACATCGTTGATGAAGTAGTATCCACCCAAGGTTGTATAACCAGGGGTGATTCGTTCGTAGTTGAAGGAGATACCCCACATTTTATCTTGGTAGCCAATCGCGCCATTGATAGCATCCATGTATCTATCGAAAGAGCGTTTGCCCATGATACGTTCAATGACAGAGCGGCCCTCTTCGACCTCACCCTCACCATTCATAAGGTTGGAGTTGTAGACGGTGAAGGCATATTCGGCACGGATAAAGAATTTCTTGAATAATTTTTGTCCGATAGCGAAGCTAACCGCCGTATTTTTCTGTGGAGTGAGGAGACATTCTTCGGGGATAAGGTCTTTCAGAGAGGAATCGTCGTCCCAACCGTGAAAGAAGGTGATTTTATAATCGCCACCGAATTTAGCCTGATAGCCCACTTTAGCACCAAAGCCCATACGTTTGTAGGCGACAGAGTTATAGTTTTGAGCCAGCGGATCAAACTCGACAGCTTTGAGCAGCCGACCATACATAGCGGCGATGTCCCAATGTTCGGGAGTCAGTTCGACGCCAACACCTCTGAAGTCGTGGTCGGAGAGGGTATATTTCGAAAGTTCGAGAGTATTATAACCCACGAGGAGGTGAGCCCATTTGTATCGAGGGTCGAGTTTATAACGGTTGAACGGTTGAGTATAACTCATGTGAGTGTTACTATAGCAGAAAGAGAAAGGCATAGAGATACCCCAGAGGTTGATCCCCAGATTACCACTCAGATTCAGTGCATACGGATCGCGATGAATAATGCTATCGCTACCTCTGTAGAAGGTGTTACCAACGGAGAGACCGCCGTTCACCTTGAGTCCCTTTTTGAAGCTAAAATCGTCGAGATTCTGCGATGTTGTCGTGATGTCTGCCTGAGCAGCCAGAGGGACGAGCATGCAGATCGCGAAAACCAACCATTTAAAACCTTTTGTTATCATTAT
>CACZUS010000143.1 GCA_902784425.1 uncultured Bacteroidales bacterium | reverse complement strand
TGGGATGGGTAATTTTGCAGAGTATAATAAACAAGGTGCTTGAAGAGACATTGCTTTTGTGGAAGATTGCCTTATCTCTCAAGCACCCGAAGCAAAACGTAATAGTAGTGGCGGCCTTGGCTGCACTGTTGTTGGCGGGAGGCATTGAAATAATTACCTCTTGTCTTTTCTCTGAAGGGAGTGAACGCTATGCGTACTAACGTGCTTGCGAAGAGGACTGGTTGGGACTTGAAATCCTATGCTAGACTTCCCCTAGTTTCCACTCGGAGAGGGGGGTTGAGGAAGCAAATGGAAGAAAGAATGAAGAAAGGTTAGAAAACAGATCACAGATTTGACTAATAATTAAGAACGCAGTTTGATTATAAAAATGTTGTATATTTGAAGCGTGTTTTGGACAGATGTAACATCTATTAATTTTAAATCATATTGTAGAATTTAAAACATAAGAATGATGAACATAGAAAACGAACACTTGTTTAATAATGCGTTAAGCACGGGTATTAACTTGTTTGTGGGTGCAGGTTTTTCGATTTTGGCAAAAGACGAAGATGGTAATCGTCTCCCTTTGGGCAGTGAGTTGTCAAAAGAACTTGCGGCAATGTACGGAAAGTCGGAATCGTTTTCGTTATCGCAGATCGCATCCATATTGGAAGCCACCGATAAGGATGGGTTGAGAAGGTATTTGAACAAGAGGTTTAGTGTAAAAACTGTAGATCCCTTGTATTACAATATCTTAGGAGTGAACATTAAAAGCATCTATACTACAAATATAGATGATTTGATGTTTAAGATTTATGATGAGGACTATGATAAATTCTTGAACAATCAAAACGATAATGGTCCTACAACCGATTCCAATGGGATAAACTATTTACCATTGCATGGTTGTGTCAAAAATGAAGAGAGTCGGCTGATATTTGATGTTGCTTCATTAGCCAATATTTACAATGATGTGCCTAGGATTTGGAGTAGTCTTGCAAGAGAACTAGAAATACGTCCGACGGTGTTTGTAGGTTATGGTTTTGGTGATTCTTCGGTTATACAAGCATTAACCTCACAGCAAACCTTTAAGAATGCCAGAAAAGAGATATGGGTTGTGTTAAGAGACGAGGATTATATTTATAAGGAATTCTATGAATCGCTGGGTTTCTTTGTTATCAATGCCGACGTGAAAGAGTTTTTGTCTTTTCTTGGCTCAAAAAGAGTACCAAGAGATAAATCATCTCTCAATAAAAGAAAAATGGATTTGCTGAAGCCCTACATGGTGCCGCGTAATCTACAGGAAATAGATATTCAAAGACCAATAAAAGATTTTTACGAAGGAAGCGCGCCTTTTTGGTGCGATATCTTAGGGAATCAAATATATAAAACCCATTATGTTGCGACTGTCAAAGATTGTGTATTCAAACCTAATAAGAATGTTGTGATCATTGGCTCGCCGGTTTCTGGAAAGACTACGATATTGAAACAAGTGGCAAACGAAATACACGGAAATTTCATCAAGCTCTTTTTTGATTCAATTTCCGAATCGCGTGCGGAATTCATTGTAAAGCTAATTGGTGATGACAATGCTATAGTGTTTTTAGACAACCTTTATGACAGTATAGACGCATTA
Organism: uncultured Bacteroidales bacterium; assembly: GCA_902784425.1. Lineage (GTDB taxonomy): Bacteria > Bacteroidota > Bacteroidia > Bacteroidales > Paludibacteraceae > UBA1181. The sequence continues at coordinate 1,709 of CACZUS010000143.1, read as the reverse complement.
TCCATCTTTGAGTCAAAGACTAATATTAAGCTTGTTTGTGCCGAAAGAAGTCATTACTTTGGAATCATATCACATTTGGTTGATCCTGGGAAATACGATGTGATTAATGTTACAGAATTGTCTGATATCGATTTGCAGGGTATATATAATGCCATTCCTTCAAGCGTAAAAAAAGAAAACTTACAAAAAGAAACCGAATTGAAGAAGTATGGCAAAGACTCGGTATTTGAGTTTGTCATACGGAATGTCAATAATCAGAATATTAGGGAAAGGTATGCAAAGGCGTTGAATACTTTGGAGAGTCAAGATCCAGATTTGGCAGAATTCATCGTACTTTGTGGATATATGCATAGTTGTCGTATTCCGTTGTCTTTTGAAATGGCATATGATTATTTTGATACATTTGACTACAAGTCTGTTTTTTCTTTGAAAGATGATGCGAGTGATATCATCAAAGACTATATTCCGCTATATTCGTACGATGATTACAAAGACATGGATTATTATTATCCAAGGTCTCTCTATACTGCGGAGGTCATTAAAGACACCTGTTCTCCCAAACTGTTGAAAAAGGTGTTGTATGGTGTTGTCAGAAAAATACCGACATTCAGGATTTGTGACTACAAAAAGTTCAGAAAATATGCTTTTGATAAAGAATTGGTATTAAAAGCTTTTGTGGATTGGAAAGAGGGTAAGCAGTACTATGAAGAAGCTTTTTTATATGATTCGAAAAACCCGTACGTGTTGCAGCAAGGAGCTTTGTATTTGGCACAGAAAAAACAATATGACCAAGCGTTTGTTTGGATTGATAAGGCAATCAGTATGACCAATGACAAGTATTTTTCGATTAGGAATTCTCATGCATATATCTTATTCAACGCAAACATTGAAAAGAAAGATGCCAATGTGCGTAAGGAGCTTGATAGTAGTATGCAGATTCTTGAAAGATGTATGAAGGCAGACAAGCGCAAACGTTTCCATGCCATGACTTATGCCAGACAGGCCATCAAATACTATATGAAATACAAGGACGAACGTTCTTTGGTTTATTTAAATCAAGCCCAAACTTGGTTGGCAAAGGAGATTGAAGAGAATTCTTGGGATCATGATATTCTTGCTTTAAAAGACGAGGTTGCGGATGCGATAACCCATGCGATTGTCTGATCTCTGTTGTGTGTAAATAGAAGCTTGAAAAATAAACAATGATGCAATGGTACTATTGAAATTTGTTACTGATTTTGGAATTAGTGAAATCATCTCACTTCTTGCTTTGATTGTCGCTGTCATTGTACTATTTATGACCATCGGCGTGAACAAAATGCAGAAGGTCATAAACGAGCAACAAAATGAGCTGAACAAACAGCAAAAAGTATTGAATGAGCAACAGGATGAACTTAATAGGATTGCATTGTTTTATTCCTGATGACTTCATTGAATATCGGGTTGCATGGGCTGATGGAACCGGTGAACACATCGAGGGGAACCTGCAATTCAAGAGAATTTGCAGTCACGATTGAGGTTTTTTTTTGATCCCATGGCCAGCGGCCACCACCAATTCCCCTGGCCTATGGGCACCCCCTAATCCCCCTGGCCCCCTTAGAAGGGGGAAGGGGGGGAGTTCGTTATACGTACTATCGTGCTGACGTGCTTACGAAGTTGCCCTCACCCTGGCCCTCTCCCGAAGGAGAAGACTCCCCCGGCCTGCGGCC
>CACZUS010000142.1 GCA_902784425.1 uncultured Bacteroidales bacterium | reverse complement strand
GGAATGTTAATCTTCTGAGAGATAAAAGTATATTGATAACGGGAGCGACAGGGCTGCTTGGCGTGTGTCTTATTGATGCCTTAATGCGGCTGAATGAGCGGGGTGGAAATGTGGCGATTTATGCAGTTGGTCGAAATCGTGAAAAGGCTTATGATAGATTGGGCATCTATTTCGGGCATCCTTGTTTCCACTTCCTGGAGCAAGATGTGCAGACAGGTCTTCCTGGTTCATTGTGTGTTGATTATATCATTCCAGGAGCAAGTAATACACATCCGTTGGCCTATTCCTGGTATCCCATAGAGACGATGCTCGTAAATCTGAAAGGGACGGAATATGCGTTGAATAAGGCATCCGAATGTGGGGCAACAGTTTTGTATCCTTCGACTGTGGAAGTGTATGGAAACGCTCGTGAAGAGGATGTCTTTACAGAAAATTATACAGGACAACTCAACTTGTCCACAGCTAGAGGTGTTTGGGCCGACCATGTTGGAGAACGATTCAAAGGCCTCTTCACAATTTATCAAGAATGCACTGCGGGGTGAAGATATTGTGTTGAAAAGCAAGGGTGAACAATTCTTCTCATATACTTATGTGGCAGATGCGGTTAGCGCCATGTTATATGTCCTATTGAATGGCGAATGTGGCGTTCCATACAATGTCTCGAATCATGGTTGCGATGTGCACTTGAAAGAGTTTGCCGCTTATTGTGCGGAAGCATGTGGGAGTCAAGTCGTGTTTGATTTGCCATCAGAAACTGAAATGAAGGGATTTTCAATTGCTCAACAGGCGATACTTGACAATGCGCGTTTAAGGTCGATTGGATGGAATCCTATGTACGATATCCATGATGCAGTCCGTCGCACCATACAGATATTGCAGTCGAATAATAAGAAAAACTAAAGGAATATGAAATCGTATAAAGAGTTGTTGAATGAAAGGGCAAACAATGGGACTGTTTTGAGACAGTTGTCCCCAGAAGAAGCTCAGGGATTGAAGGCGATTTTACTGAAGATTTATCAGGATTTGGCAAAGGTATGTGAGGAACATGGTTTGACCCTGATGTTGTGTGGAGGTAGTTGTCTTGGTGCCGTACGCCACCAAGGCTTTATCCCTTGGGATGACGATTTGGATATGATTATGCCCCGAAAAGATTATGAGCGGTTGAAGCAGTTGCTGCTTGATGGGGCAATGGGGGGGCAATATGAATTTCTATTTCCCGCAAAGGGGCATGATTCTTTATGTATGTTTATGAAGATATACAGAAGGGGAACAAAGTGTGTGGAGATGGGAAATGAGTACACCGATTTCCCAAAAGGAATCAGTGTGGATATATTCCCTTTGGATGGGGCAAGCACAAACGCCTTATGTCGGAAAATAGTTGGTTTCTTGGCAAATGGATTACGGCTGACATCCAATATGGTCTACGAAGCGACCTATCCAGTGAGTGAAGCCACTAAGAACATGAGGAATATGCATGGGGTCGGAGGGTGGATGATAAAGATGCGGAAAGTGTTGGGAAAACTCTGGAGTGTTATTCCACATCGCCAATGGGTGAATTGGTTTGATGCATTGGTCGCGAATGAAAAGGATGATGGTCTGTTGGCCATACCAACGGGAAGAAAACTATATGGCGGGGAGATCTTTCCTGCGGAGGTGTATTTACCACCCAGAACTGCGATGTTTGAGGGCATAGAAGTGCGCATTCCGAATCAGGTGGAAACGTATCTCATTAATCTTTACGGAAAAAACTATATGCAGTTGCCTCCTGTAGAGAAACGGGAACGTCATTTTATTGTGGATTTTGATTTGAATTCAGAATGAGTTGATGTTTATCTTTATCTTTATTTGAAATAATACACACATAAAAACGACAAATGTATGATACCTAAAATTATTCATTACAGTTGGTTTTCTGGCGATCCTATGCCAGAAAGTTATATCTCTATAATGGAGAATTGGAAGAAAGTACTGCCAGACTACGAATTGAGGTTGTGGGATGCAAAAGCTCTGAAGGATGCGAACTTAACCTTTGCAAATGAGGCCTTTGCTGCACGTAAATGGGCTTTTGCAGCCGATGCTATTAGGTGTTATGCAGTCTATCATGAGGGAGGAATTTGGTTGGACGGTGACGTTGTTGTACATCGTTCGTTCGATTCTTTCCTCCACCATCGAATGTTTATAGGGAAAGAGTATGTGATTGAATTTCAGCACGACGAAACAAATCATAATGTCTGTACATTGACTTCTCATTGTTTCGGTGCGGAGAAAGGGCATCCTTTCTTGAAGGATTGTGTAGATTATTATAGTCATAAGCACTTTATTCAGTTGGATGATGAAAACATGCCTCAAGGTTTGCGCTATGATATGCGACAAATTCCGTCTGTCCAAAGTCGATTGGCCCTTAAATATGGTTATCAAGGTCGCATTCCGAATTTGGAGGATATCGAAGTGCTGGACGAGGATATTCATGTATATCCACCTTACTACTTTGATGAACCGCGTTATCATGGGATGAAAGATGTTGTTTGTATACATTGCAAGGCGGGTTCTTGGAGAAAAGCGAATACGTGGAACTCGGACATCGAAAATAAGCAATTTGTTCGTAAAAAGGATTTGGCTTATTACATCTACACTTGGGCTAATAAGTATCTGGCAAAAAAGGGATATTGGTTGAAAGTTCTTAGTATTTAAAGTATGTTGTACGAATTGGCACATACACTTCAGACGAAGATGCCGTGGTTATGGGAGGGCGTGGAAACTCTCAATGGCATGGTGTGTGGATGGAAGATTGGTGATGGAAGGGACTTGCAAAGCAGTCTTCCTGTGGGCATGAGGATTGCAGATGTGAATGACGCGTGCCGCTTGGCGGACTTCTTTGCTCGTCAGCCAGAAGAGAGTTTCAAGTGGTTTCGTCCTCATGGGTTTGATGTGGGAACGATGAGAAAGTTGCTGGGGCGGAAATCTTATATAATATATGTGTTGGAGGAAGAGGATGTGATTATTGGATATGCGTTTTTGCGATGCTTTATAAATGGGAAGTGCTTTTTGGGAAAGATGGTGGATGTGAATCATCAAGGAAAGGGTGTATGCACGAAGTTGTGTAAAGTCGGAATGGATATAGCACAAAAGACAAGTTTCCGTATGTTTGAAAGTATCAATAAAGAGAATGTTGGGTCAATGAAGGCGAGTCAGAAAGCGTGCGATGTGATTGTGGTGGAGGAGTTGGAGGGTGGCGATTTGTTGATAGAGGATAGACCTAAAGGCTCGTTAAGACCTTAACGCTAACCCTAACCTTAACGGTTACTTTAACTCTTAACACTAAACTCTTAGCTCTAAACTTGTGATATGCTGAAGTGGTTATTTGATAGAACGGTAGCATTTGTGGGCTTATGCTTCCTCTGGCCAGTATTATTGGTGGTATGGGTGCTGATTCGTGTGAAGATGCCTGGAGGACCAGCCATCTTTAAGCAGAAAAGAGTAGGGAAGGAAGGGAAGCTCTTTACTATGTATAAGTTTCGTAGTATGACAGTTGGACATGGTGGCAGTTCTGTTTCGGTGGCAGGTGAGAGCCGCATAACGCCGTTGGGGGCTAAGTTGAGGAAGTACAAATTGGACGAGTTGCCAGAGTTGTGGAATGTGTTGATTGGAGATATGAGTTTCGTGGGCCCCCGGCCAGATGTACCAGGATATGCTGACAAGTTGGAGGGTGAAGATAGACTGATTCTCAAGTTGCGTCCAGGCATTACGGGACCAGCTTCGTTGAAATACAAAAACGAGGAAGAAATCCTCGCAAAGGTGGAAGACCCTCAGAAATATAATGACGAGGTAATCTATCCAGATAAGGTTAAGATTAATTTGGAATATTATTACCATCATTCATTGATAGGGGATATAAAACTAATTATACAGACGGTCTGTGGGTAAGAAAATTATACGTGCTGCGACCATTGGCATGTCTCTGAATATCTTCTGCAATGGACTGCTGAAGGAACTTCAACAAGAAGGTTACGA
>CACZUS010000141.1 GCA_902784425.1 uncultured Bacteroidales bacterium | reverse complement strand
GCCTGTTTTGGTATGAATGCAACAAATATTCTCTATGTTGCAACAATTTTCTTCCTTGATGAGGGGGTGTTGTGCTATGTTTGCCATACGGTTAAGGTGAGTTCCGTAAATTCATTTCTATTGTGTGTTGTAATGGTGAGTTTATAGAGAACACCTTAATGTAATAGAAACCATAAAACTGAACTAAATACCATAAATAGCATGAAAAGAATTAATTGTGTAGCACTATTTGTATTTTTACTGAACATTGGGGTGTGGGCGGCTAATACTTGTACGCCAGATCTTCACGTGGATGGGAAATATTTGAAGGATTCTTCTGGAAATACTATTTTATTACATGGTGTGATGGACACACCTAGTATGTGGTTTAACAACGACCGTTGGACAAGCTGGGATTTGGGTGGATATGTGCCAGAGGCTGCTCCGAGGGCAATCGAGTATTTCAAAAAAATATTCGATGCCATTACAGACCATTCTCAGGGTGCCTATTGCAATCTCTTCCGCCTTCACATGGAACCTTCCTGGCTCAGAAAAGAGGGAGCTCAGGCCAATGGCGAGTCGGATCTGGCCATTAACTATGATCGCGATAAGGTGAAGTATTATTTGGAAAACTTATTCATCCCTATTGCCGAAGAGGCTAATGCTCATGGATTGTATGTGATTATGCGTCCTCCTGGCGTTTGTCCGGAAGATATTCAGGTGGGGGATGCTTATCAGAACTATTTGATGGATGTGTGGGATATCGTTTCCAAAAATGAAAAGGTGAAGGAGTATGCCGGTTGGCTCTCTATTGAGTTGGCGAATGAACCCGTACGTGTGAAGGATGCAAATGGAAACCGTCCGACGGATGGTGTGTGGGGGCCTGCTAACGGACCTGCTAAGACCGACTTCTTCCAACCGATTGTCAACAAGATACGTCAGAATGGATTTAAGGGAATCATTTGGATTCCTGGTGAGGGATATCAATCATCCTACGAGAGTTATGTTCAATATCCGATCAGTGATAGCAATTATGGCTTTGCCGTGCATGTCTATCCTGGATGGTATGGAAACGACGATTCAAATTATTCTGCTCAGTCATTTATCGATAACTTCAAAAAACAGGTGCCTGGTGTTACAAGTAAACCAGTTGTTGTGACCGAAATAGATTGGTCTCCAGGTAAAATTAAATACGATGCCAATGGTAATCCAATCAGAAAGTATGACGGTAATTATGAGACGGATGGTAACTATGGAACATGGGGAACCGCTTCCACCTCAAAATGGGGAAATGCGTTCAAAGCCATGAAGGATTATTATGGAAATGTATCCATGAACCTGACGAGTACGGATGATTATGTTGATATGGCTGAATATTTGAATTCAGGCAAGGTGCAACCATCCTTTTTGAAGGAAGCCTCTCCAGAGGAGGGGTGTGGCGTCACTTGTTTCAAGTGGTACGAAGAGTATAGTAAGATGTTGCCTGCTTGTGATGGTAGCAGTAGCACTACGCAGCCGGTGGTTGAGAAGAAGCCAAGAGGTCCTTATAATGGTACGGCAGCTACTATACCAGGAAAAATTGAAGCGGAAGACTTTGATGAAGGAGGAGAAGGCGATGCATACCACGATGAGGAGGAAGAGAATCAAGGCGGTGGCGCACGTTTGGACGAAGGAGTAGATGTGAAGAGTGAAGGCGGACGAACTTGCTTAGGATGGACCGTAAAGGATGAGTGGTTGGAATATACGGTTGAGGTGAAAGAAACTTCTCAGTATAAATATACTGCCTATGTGGCTACAGATAATAATAGTGCATCATTCCATTTTGAAATAGATGGTGAATCAATCACAAAGACGAAAACGGTTGGAAGTACTGGTGATTGGGATATCTATAAAGAGGTAACAGGCGTTACAAAAGAGATTACAGCAGGAAAACATACGTTAAGATTATCTATCGATGGTTCGTTCTTTGATATCGATTGGTTCTCATTCGAACCGTATGTGGAATTAAAGAAGATCAATCTCTTTCAAAAAGGAAAGGTGGTGTTCGCTTCTGATGAGCTGTTGGATAGTATCGTATTCAAATCACCAGCATCTTATGCATACAAAGAGAATAAGGTTCTATATTCCACAGAAGAGCTGTTGGATAGTATCTTGTTCAATCTAGAAGAAAAACCTACCACAGGAGAAAACGGATTGATCACAGATGATTTCGTGTATGATGCCAATATGAACTATCGTGATATGGATAGTTATATGGGTGATTGTTGGGGTGCACAAGGACAGATCGTAAAGGAGACCTACTCAGGTATTAATGGTAATAACACGTTGTATGTCTATTTGCCATACGGATATGATAAGAATAAGAAGTACAATATCTTTTATTTGATGCATGGAGGAGGTGAAAACGAGACAACAGTATTTGGTAATGATGTTAAAATACAGAATGCGTTGGATAATCTGATTAAGCAAGGAGTGATAGAACCTACGATTGTAGTGGCACCAACATTCAATAAATGTGAGGCAGCAACCTTCTGGAAGGAGTTCAGAGAGAGTGTAGTGCAATTTGTGGAGAGCAAGTATTCTACGTATGCAAATGGTGTCACTACCTTGGAATCATTGCAAGCATCACGTATGCATCGTGCGTATGGAGGTTTCTCAATGGGATCCTTGTCGGTTTGGAATGTCTTTGCTAATTGTTTGGATATCGTAGGATATTATATGCCATTAAGTGGAAATTATTGGTATGGAAATACGGGAGAAGATGCAGCAAGAGAGTTGAATAATGTGGTGGAGCGTTCAGGATTGGCTGATAATCAGTTTGCCATCTTCTGTGCAACAGGTACGAAAGATATGGCGTATGGTAACATGAATCCGCAAATGGAGGCCATGAAGAATATGTCTCATTTCCACTACACATCCGATTTCAACGAAGGTAATTTCTATTATTTGGTGGCTCAAGGAAAAGAGCATTGGTGGGGACATGTGAAGCATTATATTGCACAGGCACTTCCTTATTTCTTCCATAAAGATTTTGTGACGGAATAGTGTGTTGATCGTTTGAAAGTTGATAATGTTGATAAAGAAACTGCTCGTAAAGGGGGCAGTTTCTTTTTTTAACGATAAAGCCTTATGGGTGAGGATATTTCAAGTAAAAAATTCATGAAAATTACCGATATTTCAAGTTGATTTACATTAAAAATTACCGATATTTCAAGTAAAAATCTCATAAAAAGTACGTTTTTTTCAAGTAAATTCACATTAAAAATTACCGATATTTCAAGTTGCGTCTGTGAGAATTATAGCAATTATGAGAAAGTAGAAGTGGCAATTTTTAGGTAATTGTTTGGTTTTATGGGAAAAATTATAACTTTGTTTGACCCTTTTGGAGGACGCTTGTACCAGATTTACGAAATGGACAAACTACAATATGGTGGAATTCAACTAAAAACCAACCAAGCATGAACAGATATATTGTTTTCATATTATTTTTTTGTTTTCTGCAGGCAAAGGCGGAAGCGATCAGTTTCAATTACGACTCGAAGCGGGATTCTCTGACTTTTATAGGAGAGGGAACTCTTGAACAGAAGCATGTGAAACAAGC
>CACZUS010000140.1 GCA_902784425.1 uncultured Bacteroidales bacterium | reverse complement strand
TTCGTCACCCTTCTTGAAGATGATGCTACCGCTGAATGGTTTGAATTGGTTAACCATTGTCTCCAAAATTGTAGTGTCCTCAGTTGATTCAACTTGTACGGAGATACGACCGCCATAGATGTTAGATGATGGACGACCTTTAGAGTCAACGTCACGTCTCAAAGAATAGTTACAAGTAAGTACATCGTACTCTTTACCTCCTAATTTTAATGTGGATCTGAATGCCATGGTTTTAAAAATTTAAAATGTTTATAATAATATTAAATAAAATAATCAAACTCGTTACAATGGATGCGGCACACCACATCCCTATGGAGTTAAAAATCCAACTAAATGATTTCTTTTGTTCTGCAGAAAAATAAAACCCTGTCGGTGTGTTTTCCTTCTTTTATCTCTATAAAAGTTGTTTCGTTAAACACATTACAAATGTAGTGAAATAAGCCCTCGAAGACCAAAGTATTTTCGGAAAACTTTTTTAATAAGTGTCATTCTTTTTAAATGCTAATATCTATTAAAGATAAAATAATTAAATTTAATCAATCTATTTACGATAAAAATCATTTAATTTTTGGGAGGAGTGAACAAAGGTCCTATTTTTGAGTTAAGAATTAAGAGGTAAGAGATAAGAATTATGCCCCTTGTAGAGACGTCGCGTGCGGCGTCTGTTGAATTAAGAATTAAGAGGTAAGAATTAAGAATTATATGGGGCGAATCGTTTGTCGTAGGGAAGTCGCGTGCGGCTCTGTTGAATTATGCGTGTTTTCCTTCTATCAAAAATTTTTAGAGACGTGGCACGTCGCGTCCCTAATGCCCTACCGCATGTCACCTGTAATACATAGGGAGATGCCCATGGGCTATATCTGTTACAGCCTTTCAGACTAGGAATTTGATATATTGTTTTTTTCCGTAAATTTGCATCATCTTCAATACTAAATTTATGGCAACTATCATTTTTATTATTTATTTTATCCTCTTGATCATTGTCTTTGGCAGCATCAAACTCGTGCTAAACAAGTTATTTCATAAAAATGTTTCAATGGTGACAATGGGCATATTCTTCACAATTATGTTCGCATTTCCGATTGTCATATTCAAAGGATGCGAATCGTGTGTGGAGTATGTCAAGGGAGAGAGCAAACAAGAATGTGAACCGGATTCGTCAGTTTCAACTGTTGAGCAAAAGGAAGAGGAGAAAGTTGAGAAAGTCGAAAAAATAAAAAGAGTTATCACCTTCGAATTAAAGGAGGATCACGATCATGCTATAACGAAAGGTGACACCATAGAAGTGATCACCTACAATGAGGACGGCAAAATCATAGAATCTTACCTCCCCGGTAAAATTGTAGAGTGGGATGATGAATGGACCAGATTTACCGCCAAATACGATGCAAAAGGAAATAGAATTGAAGAATACGATTATGACCATAAAGGACGCTGCTTCAGGAAAAAGACCTTTAAATATAATGAGAACAACAAGGTAATAGAGGAAGTGACTAAGCATTTTATAAGAATCTTCACCACAATATACAAGGCTAAATACGACGACAAAGGACTTTTGATTGAAGAATCCGAAACAACAACAGATGGTGATTTAAATTATCGCACCACCTACAAATACGATGAGAAAGGAAATCAAACCGAGTATTGCAGATACACAAACGACGACAGCATAGAAGAGAAGACTACAAACGAATATGACATCAATGGGAAACTCGTTCTATACACCTATAGTTCGGAAGAGGCTTCGTCTAAAAACACTTACCAGTACGATGGGAATGGACATCTGATAGAAGACTGTGAATTCGACTCAGACAATTCGCTTTATATGAAAAAGACCTACAAATACAATGATAAGGGTTTCATAGCTGAAGAATGTATTGAAGAAAGTGATGGGCAAAAAACTAAATATGTGTATAAGTACGATGACAACGGGAAAGAGTTAGAAAAGTACACCTATAAAGCAGGAACTACTCCACAAGAAAAGGAGGTCCGTCAATACAACGCCAATGGGGATATGACCGAATGTTGCATCTATGGTAGCAATGGCAAGATAAAGAATAAAACAACATTCAAAAAAGACAAGTACAAGAACGAAACCATCGTCAGAAAAGGTGAAGGCGGCATCTTTGAATCGGGTGAATTAGAAGAGTATGAATACTTTGAGTGATTCACACTTAGGGGACAACACATCCTGCCGATTCGAAATTTAGGCATACGGTCGGCTACGATGTACGGACGTCGCGTGCGGCGGCCGTCATATTTATGCATGTGTTTTTTATAAAAAATATTGCGGACGTGGCACGCCGCGTCCCTACTGCCCTACCGCACGTCACCTGTAATACATAGGGAGATGCCCATGGACTAAATCTGTTACAGTCCTTCTGGCTGGCAATGCAAATTATCGGCAGACAGCACGTATATGTATTCCGCAGTACCGCGGTTGAGAATACACACCACCAGATGCACTACCCTTTTTCCCATTAAATTCATGTGTGATCATGAGACAATGTGCCCCCCATTCTGTTGATGCTTTGGAAGATGACCATAGAGAGGATGCAACATAAGACCTTTCTACTGTCATGAATTCATCCTCAACAAAAATTTTGCGTCCCCCATCCGGACCTAAAGGTAAAAGAATGGTAGCTCCGTTATACTTAGACGTACCTTTAAATCCTATTATTCTTGGGCTCGTGTCTGTGAAAAAATACTCCCATTGGCAGCCATCATACAATTCTTGCAACTCTTCCGCTGTTGGCATGCGCCATGGTGCTTTCCATTGGGCTGTGGCTGCATCGTCTGCTGCTTCTAACGTAGTTTTCCCGTCCTTCTCTCCGTATTTCGTGATGCGAAAAAGATCACTATTGTTAGCATCTTGCATAGCGATTGGTTCGTTTGATTTCCTTTCACACCATTTGTAATCATCACAACGGAAGGTGTACTCATGATTTATATCACCCCATGTGTAATAATAGTTCGACAAGTTGGTTGTCGCCCATTTCAATCCACTTGGCAGACCTAAGTCCACATATTCATGTCCGTTGATTTTACCACTAACTGTCTGTGCTGAGCATTCCATATTCATTGCCATTATTAATATAATTAGTAAGTTTATTATTCTTTTCATATCATGATTTTCAATCCATTAAACAAATATCAGATGATTTATTCTATTCATCAAACAAATTCGGGTAGAAAAAAAATAAACTCATGTACCACGTTGAGGTGGTGACATGAGTTTATAACAATCAGAGTATTATTCTTGGTCATATTCACTATTCCACTCTGCCTCGTCATTTCCTTTGGTACCATCCAATTTGATGACAAAACTTTTAGCAGGGAAATATGGAGTGATATGAATATCCAAATAGATTCTATCCTTTTGGTTAGGATCTTGCTCCAAACGAATGATTTTAGATCTTTCGATAAGCTTGCTTGGACCTTGAATGCTATCGAGGAACTTAACGATTTGAGATCTCAAATCACGTTCAGTCTTACCACTCCAGTTCTCAAATGAACGACGGTTCAAGAAGTCGAACAACACCTTTGTTACGTAGTCGAACACACGAACGACGGAGTAAGTCTGAAGA
>CACZUS010000139.1 GCA_902784425.1 uncultured Bacteroidales bacterium | reverse complement strand
CACCGAATGCAAAAAATAACCATTCATGCAGGATTCTCCTGTCCGAACAGAGACGGTAAAGTGGGCTACGGAGGTTGCACCTACTGCAACAACCAAACGTTCAATCCCGATTATTGCTCGCCCGACAAATCCATTACGCAACAACTGACCGAAGGCATCGATTTCTTTCGAAAAAAATATCCAGACCAACATTATCTGGCTTATTTCCAAGCCTACACAAACACCTATGGTTCTTTCGAATCGTTACAACAGAAGTATGAAGAGGCACTCCGTCATCCGCTGGTCGATGGATTAGTCATCGGTACGCGACCTGATTGCGTCGACGACCAACTGCTCTCCTATCTGCAAAAACTGAATCAATCTCACTACATCATGATTGAATATGGCGTTGAATCCACACTCGACAAGACTTTAACACTCATCAATCGAGGTCATTCCTATGCCGTGGCTGAAAATGCCATCAGAGAAACCGCCCGGCGAGGAATCGAGACCTGCGCCCACCTCATACTCGGATTGCCGCAAGAGAGTGAAAATGAAATATTAGCACATGCCGACAAGATTTCGGAACTGCCTCTCCGCTGCATCAAACTTCATCAGTTGCAACTCATCAAAGGCACTAAAATGGCCCAACAGTTTCAGGAACATCCTGAATGGTTTCATCTCTACTCCGCCGATGAATACATCAACCTAATCGTCCGTTTCATCGAACGTTTGAACCCTCAATTTGTCATCGAACGCTTCATCTCTCAATCACCTAAGGATCTATTACTTAACAATGGATGGGGACTAAAAAACTACGAATTCACCGACAAATTAGAGAAAAGAATGAATGAATTGAACATCCTCCAAGGAAAACATTTTCAAACAAACAAAATTTAGCCCTCTATAATTCTATATTTCAATTAAGAATTATTAACTTTGCGTCTAATTTGCATTTGCGTTTAATTTGCGTAACAAATAAAGTAAAAAGTAAAAAAGGATATGCCACAAACATCTAATCGTGGACAATTAATGCCACAATCGCCAATCAGAAAGTTGGTTCCCCTTGCAGACAAAGCTAAGGAGCGTGGAATAAAGGTATACCATCTGAACATTGGTCAACCCGATTTAAAGACGCCTAAGATAGCCTTAGACTCCTTAAAGAAGATAGATAGGGAGATTCTTGAATATAGTCCGAGTGACGGTATCAAAAGTTTGAGAATCAAGTTGGCGGAATACTACCACAAATTCAACATTGACGTGACGGCAGAGGATATCATCATCACTTGTGGCGGTTCGGAAGCGGTAAACTTTGCCTTTATGGCTTGCTTGGATCCAGGCGATGAAATCATCGTTCCTGAACCTGCATACGCAAATTACACTGCTTTTGCTATCGCAGCAGGAGCAACCATCAAACCGATTCTTTCTTCCATAGAAGAAGGGTTCGCCCTTCCTCATATCGAGAAGTTTGAAGAGATGATCACCCCTCGCACAAAGGGAATCCTTATTTGCAACCCTAACAACCCAACTGGATATCTCTACAATCAAAAAGAGATGAACAAAATCCGTGATTTGGTAAAGAAATATGACCTTTATTTATTCTCCGACGAGGTATATCGTGAATTCTGCTATACGGGTGCACCTTACATCTCTGCTTTCCACCTAAAGGGAATCGAAGAGAACGTCATACTATTCGACTCTGTTTCCAAACGTTACAGCGAATGTGGTATCCGCGTAGGTGCGTTGGTAACCAAAAACGCAGAGGTGAGAAAAAGCGTCATGAAGTTCTGTCAGGCAAGACTTAGTCCCCCTTTAATCGGACAAATCATTGCAGAGGCTTCTATGGACACGCCAGAAGAATACATGTTGGAAATGTACAACGAATATGTGGAGAGACGTAAATATCTAATCGACGGATTGAACCGTATTCCAGGTGTCTACTCTCCTATCCCTATGGGTGCATTCTATACGGTGGCTCGTCTGCCAATCGACGACTCCGACAAATTCTGTGCATGGCTACTCAATGATTTCAATTACGAAGGTCAAACCGTTATGATGGCTCCTGCCTCCGGTTTCTATACAGGTCATGAGATAGGCAAAAACGAAGTTCGTGTGGCCTACGTACTTGAGAAAGAGGAATTATCAAAAGCTCTATTCGTGCTGAAAAAAGCACTCGAAGTATATCCAGGACGTACAATTTAATTTGTACGTCCTTTTTAGTGGGCTCATAATTCATCCTCGTTGTTGAATGGCCAACCCACAATTTATACTATTTTTGTTTAAACGGTGATTTTATAGAACTCACCTTTATTCCCCTCCTATGAACTACGAATTATTCATAGCAAAAAGAATTTTTTTCAGTAAGAAAGGCAAGGAACGAATATCTCAACACATGGTTCACATTGCCACAGGGGGAATTGCTATCAGTTTGGCTGTCATGCTCATCGCCATTGGCGTTGTCATCGGCTTCAAACAAGAAGTGAGGAACAAACTCATCGGATTTGGCTCCCATATCCAAGTCTCCGCCTCCTTCTCCAACCAAACCTATGAAACACAACCCATCCAATTTGATTCTGCCACCATCTCTTCACTAAGAAATACCGAAGGCGTAAAACACGTACAGCGTTTTGCCACACAACCAGGCATACTGAAGATGAATGAGGATTTTCAAGGTGTCGTGCTGAAAGGTGTCGACAAAGATTTCAATTGGGACTTTTTCAAAAAGAACCTTGTTGAAGGATCCACTTTCGAACTCTCCGACTCCACTTCCTCCAACCAATCTCTCATATCCAAGAAGATGGCTGATTTGATGCAACTATCCATTGGCGATAAATATCATATCTATTTCGTCATCAATGGAAAAGTGCGCGTTCGTCCACTGGAAGTAACTGGTATCTACTCCTCTGGCTTCTCCGACTACGATAAACTCTTCATCATCGGAGACATCCGTCATGTGAGAAAACTCAACCAATGGGAGGACGACCAATGTAGTGGCGTGGAAATAGAGATCAATAATTTCCAAAAACTAGCGGAGACATCAGATGCCATCTACTCCTCAATAGGCAATAAACGCGATCAATCGGGAAATTTCTATATGATAAAAACCATACAGGAAATCAATCCTCAAATATTCAGTTGGTTGGATCTGTTAGATATGAATGCGAAAGTCATCCTCATCCTTATGATGTTTGTCGCTGGCTTCACCATGATCTCTGGTCTGCTCATCCTAATTTTAGACAGAACCAATATGATTGGCGTATTAAAAGCTTTAGGTGCCAGCAATATCAGTGTTCAAAAACTATTCTTCTACGTCTCCCTTTTAATCGTGGGTAAAGGTATGATCATCGGAAACCTGCTGGGATTAACCCTCTGCTTCCTGCAAAAAAACTTGCATATCATCAAACTCGACCCAGATGTCTACTACGTAAATGCCGTTCCCGTTGAAATACCTTTCATCTACATCATTCTAGTCAATATCGGCGTCTTCTTCATCTCTTCTCTTATCCTTCGTGCCTCAACATTCATCATCACGAAGATATCTCCTATCAAATCCATCCGATTTGAATAATAATAAATGAGTCGCTTCGCGAGAAATCTCACAAATCTGTTCAAAGGACACTCTTTTATGTGCACTAATATGCATTTATGAGTCGCTTCGCGAGAAAT
>CACZUS010000138.1 GCA_902784425.1 uncultured Bacteroidales bacterium | reverse complement strand
TTAGTGCAGGCCAGAGATGTCGACTTTTCCACTGCCCATGATTTCTTCGTGATGGTTAATTGCTGTTCCTGCTAAAACCAAATTGCCCGAACCGCTTTTGTCGGTCTTGATGCTACTTGCATTGATGCCGGCAATTTCAACGTTACCTGAACCAAGTATGTCAAGAAGCAGATCTTGGCAGGTGATGCCTGCAATTAGCAAGTTGCCCGAACCCGTCTTGTCTATATATAGGTTGTTGACTGTGAGTTTATTAGGAATTAAAAATGCACCTGAACCGCCAAATTCCAGTTTTTCAAGTGTTGGGCTTTTGACATGGATTTTCACGTCCTTTAGATTTGTCATGGCATTCTTGATGAGGCTTTTATCATTAAGTTTATCGTTAGGGTAGATAGACAATGTGTTGCTTTCAGCATTGATGATCAAAGCTTTGACCTGTTTTTCATCGCCTTCGACGCGCACACTATAACCATCACCTTGAGTATAGATAATTGTGAATTCACCTCCAGCATCAATATTTTCAAATGGAGCCATTGCCACTTCTTGGTTATTGACTTTCACCTGTGTGGGATGATTCCGGCATGAAACCACACATAAACCAATAAGAACCAGAATAATCAGATGTTTCGTGTTCATATCTTGCTTTTTTAATGTTGTTATACTTATTTGACGCATGAAAACTAAGAAAAGTTTCAAGAGTTCAAAAAAATTCTTGAATCAATGAGTTAAGATATTATTCATGGTTTATTATGGTCATTTAGTATTGAAAGGGTGTTATATACATTAAGTTTTGGCGTTTAATGGTATGGTTTTTGCAGTCTTCGTTGATAAGAAAGGAGCAAAATTATGATGTTCATGCTTGAAATAATTGGTTGGATCTGTTGGATGATCATAGGATTAGCCTTAATTGTTTTAGTTGGGGGCATTGTGATATTTGCTTTTGTTTTTGGAATTACCTTTATAATTGCCTTTATAAAAGTATTGTTTGAGGAATTGATTGGAGAACCCCAAAAGAACCGGATTAATCATAATTCAATTCCCGAAAAGAAGAAACCATACTACGAGGACTACTCTGTCTTCAGATAGAACAAGAAAGGAGACCAAGATATGTTAGAGTCATTTACCATATTATTGATTGGTTTTGGGATGATAGTATTGTTAATCATCTGCCTGGCTCTTCTTGGCATCGTAGCTGGATTCTATATTGTTCTAGGAATTGCCGTTCTCCTCTTTGTTTGTGTCCTGTTGAGGGTTCTTTGGTTCTAGTTTGTAAAAGGCATGACTTCGATACTGCCCAAGGAATCCAATATTCAAAAATGGTTCGAAGAGAGATATCTTGACGAGAGGTTTCCATCCCGGGTTCGAAGAAGAAGGAATGCCAAAAGAAAAATGAAAGAACTAACCGTTACTTCATAAGAAAGTAATAGTAATTAATATTTCTCAGTGGTTCTCGCGATGCAATAAACGAAAAACGAAAAGGATGTACCTTTATCAGATACATCCCTCTCAATCTCATCGTAAATGATAGTATGATTAAAACTTATATCCGATCGATATGGTCAGATTTCGTGTCTTGGCTGAAACCTCATCAAAAACATCAAGAACGCCAAAGTCGTAACCAATAGACACTGGAATCTTATTATTGAACTCTAGACCTGCGCGCAAACCCAAACCAAAGTCAAAGCGCTTGAAGCCTTCATCGCCAAACATATCCTCGCCATCAGTTTTTCCGAAAAGACCTACGCCAAAATAGGGACCAAACTCACCGAAGATGGCCACTGATTCATTGATAGCATATTTGTAGCCAGCGTGTACGGGGATGTCTAGATAATAGGGGTTCAAGGTAAAGCCACCAGCTTTGCAGCCCTTAAGCGATAGTAAAGCAGCAGCATTAACATAGAATCCATGATCCGCACTTGGAATGCCAAATGTTGTGCGAAGTCCGGCATGGAAACCAATCCGTGAGCTTGCACCGCTGGCATCAAGGTTAGCCACATTCATACCAGCAACCACTTCCCACTTTGGAGCTTCGGCATTTGCCGTGAAACTCATTGACAGGGCGGCAACAACCACCACCAGAATCGAATAAATCTTTTTCATATGCCTCAGAATTAGTTTATAATCACTGTTAATGACGCAAAAGTAGCATTATTTTCTTGAATCCTACTCATTTTAACAGTTATTTCTTGTTGTTACATCATTTTGCGGCCTTGAATTATTTGTGATAAAGTGTGATTGGGCGGACAAAAAACTTTTTAAATATTGTGTATGTCGTGGGAATAATGTAATTTTGCGCCAATCTGAAGTACATACCATTCAGATTAATCTTTTTAATTCATACTATATTTTTTTAAAAATTATGAATAGGCACTTCGTTGTGAAACGGAGTGCTGTTTTTTCAATACATTTGGACCGCATACTTTTTAAGCGGATTCAATGCGAATGATGCAACTATGTTTTGACAAGAATTATCCGGAGAGATTTCACTCTGGGGTAAAAATCATGGTTTGAGATAAAAAAGTGTGAAAATATTGCGAGAATTCAGGTTTTATAAATTTTGTTTTATAGAAAACACCTAACTTTATAAACCAAACTTAATAAAATCACTAGATTAAAAATAATTTATATGAGTATCATTAAAGATGTCATCAAACAATGCCTGATTAGTAAGCAACGCGAGGTGGGCCATTGCAATTGAGGATGTGTTGAACTAATCCAATAACTTGACCAGGTCTCTCTTCATTTCCTCATCAATGTCTCTATAGCGCTGAAATGCCTTGCTGCCTTCCTTGTGGCCAGATAGGGCTGAGACAAGGTTTGGATCTTTGACTTTTCTGTAAATGTTACCGATAAAAGTCCTTCGAGCCATGTGGCTACTGGCGACCTCATAGATGGGACGCTTCACTTCCTCGCGGGTCAAGGGGTCTAATGTGGTAACAATCCGATCAATGCCAGCAAGTTTGAAAAACTCCTTGATAGCTTTGTTGTATTTCTGCTCAGAAATAAACGGAAGAAGTCCGGGACCTTCAAAGTCCTCGTATCGTTTAAGAATCTCTTTAGCTCTCTCATTCAGTGGGACACGTACCGTTAAGGGGCGTCCTTCTTTCGTTTTCTTAGGTATATATTCGATTGCTCCATTGACTATACTTTGCTTTGTCATTCTGTAAAGGTCGCTGACACGACAACCTATCACAGATTGGAAGATAAAGATGTCACGCTGAATGGCGAGTTGAGGCCTTGCAGACAAATCCGCATTCCAGATTTGTTCCCTCTCGTCTAATGATATATAGACAGGTGTACCATATAGGCACTCTTCAATGGGGAATTTATCGAATGGGCGATTGGTGGTCTTCCCATTCTCATAGCACCACAAGAAAAACGTCCTGATGCGTGAGAAACAATCTATCAGAGTGTTCTTTCCTCTGGGTTGTGGTGTGCGCTTTTCGGGTATGTTCTCATAGATTTGAGGGTATTTCTCGAAGTACTTATACTCGTTCTCAAAGAAATCCCACATATCAGCAAGCGTTTCCCTGGTCACATCGTTCACGTCAAGAACAAAGTCTTTCCTGTTTCGCTTGGTTTTCTTGACATAAAGCTCATATCGAAGCATGGATCGCTTAACTACTCTGAAATTCTTCTTGCGAACTTCAGACAGGCGGTGTTTCT
>CACZUS010000137.1 GCA_902784425.1 uncultured Bacteroidales bacterium | reverse complement strand
CCCCTCGATACAAACCTGGGCGAACGACTCGAATGAGATATTCACTTTCTCTTGGTCAACGACATTCAAATACAAATCATCGACTTCAGCAATAACAAGAGTGCTGTCAAACTGGTAATACGACCAGTTTTTGTCTTCAAACAAGTCTTTCGGGGCCTTCTCCAACAGCTGCCTGACGCGCTCTCTGGTGCATTCTATCTTCTCTCCAATTTCGGCCATGTTCATAGGATTTCCACCGCAAATGCCTGTCGCCATCGCAAAAACCTTATCCAACCTTTTATCCGACTTGGCCAGGTACTCCCTCAAAAGGTAGAACATCGGAAAATGTTCGTATTGGTTGAAAAAATCAATAACGAAACCAATTTGTTCCTCCGTCAGATAAGGGTATTTTGTCGCAATGAGAGTTTTACTGATGTCATCTCCATCAAGGTTTTCATACTGAAACAGCACATCGTTCAAGTCGGCCAAAAAACGAAATAACTCACCGTGGGGTGCTCTATGAAGCCATATTTGAGGCAATAGTTCTACCACTTGCTCTTCGGGAAGCAGGAACATTGTGACCGCCTTCTGATAGGTGGGTATGAACCATTCCTGAATGCGCTTCGATTGCTTTGATAGTTTATCTACGCTTTCGGCAAAATCAGCCAAAAGGAGGCGTTTCCTGACCTTCAGATTCTCATCCGAAGCTTCAATCTCTTCAGCGAACTGTTCATCACAGAACCATAATATGGTCCGCGCAACGACAACCAATTCGTATGTGAACGTGTCGGCCAGCTGTTCCTTCCAAAACGAAGAATGGATTTCAGTAAGCAGCTGATAGCAATAGTGCTTCAGTTCCCAACTGTCAAGGCTATTAAACCTTTTGGCCAAGTTTTTCTGGTCGAGACAAAAGAAAGAATAAAACGAGCGAGGGTCATTGAAAGTGGCATAAAACAAGTCTATGCAATCCATGGAGAAGTCAAACAGTGGTTTATGGTAAGCCGATACAATGATATTCTTCGGTGCTTCCGGCAAATCTCCGTATTTGTCCTGTTTCTTGATGAGCTGCAGGGCGTATGTTTGTTCGGTTGAATCGAGTAGCGCAAGTATCCCTTCCAGTTCCTTAACAGTTTTCTTTCCACAATTACGCAGCCTCGGTAAAATTTTATTGTGATAGGCACTAAGAAGATCGCCTACAGTGTATATTTCATTAGCCATACACACCAAGAAAGCCCGCTTGGAAATCTCCCATGTGTCATAATACCATTCAATCGGTTTCCTAAGTATTGCCCTTATGTCTTTGCCTTCCATAATTCTTTCCTATTTTAATGCATTTTCCATTTATGCCTACAAATCATCTCACTTTTGACAATTATAGTTTTTCAATTATACAGCATTCCATACATCACACTTCTTAAACTCTTCAATTCATTATTTACAGAACTAGTGTATTGATTCATAATTTGACACTCGGTAACACATAACGGTCATCAAGAGGCTTCTTGCTACGAGTTTCAAACAAATTGTTGTCACTGCGAATACCATAATCTTTAACATCACCCGTTCGGAAGCATAGCTGCTTGCTGTTCTCTATCAACCTTTTTATCCAAATGAGTATCTTGTCATCTGAATGTTCTCGCATATCGTCATCTTCCAATTCTTTCCACTTGGTTGCCATCAGCAAGGTGTATTCTTTCACCAACGAAGTGTAAAACACACCTTGGTCATCGGTATTAACACATACATTCAAACGTCTGAATGGATTATGTGATTCCCTAAGCGGAAACAGTTGGAATGTCGGAATTTCATCAAACGTGTCAAGATTACTGATTAAGAAATTAGACGAGGGGCAACTTTCTATTGCAATGCCTTTTTCGGTGACATAAGAACGCATCTTTAGCTGTAGTTGCTTGACTATTGCTATATACTCTTCGTCAAACACATACTCCATTTGTTCCGCCGCTCGTCTTTTCAATTCTTCATCAAAATGGTATCTATGGTATATTTTGTACACCCAATCAACCTCTCTATTAGTATTGCTTTTATCGTTTCTCGGGTTTGCTCTCTCTAACGATCCTTGGTTTTTGATAATTTCTCGATATAGTTTTTTGTCACGAATACATGCTTTGTCCCAGGCAGAAAATCCCTTTAGATGGTCCTTGTTCGGAATGATGCTGGAATAACATTGAGGATCATCACCCCGTAACTTCCAGGCTTCCATATAGGCCAACAATCCAGGTGCACCTTCTTCATATATTTCAACATACAATTTGTCAAAAAGAATCTTCAAACTATCACTATAGTAGGCAGGAACGTCTATTTTGAATTCATGTATCATATAGCTCATCCATGCTATGTTGTCAAGAAGGTTCTGTTTAGGAAGAGATATGGTAGAATGCCTTTTGTACCATTTTTCAACGTCAATACCTAAAGCAACGCCATGGCCTATCCTATCTCCTTGAGACAATTCAAGAAATAGTATTGCCTCATCAATGGCTCTCAATCCATCAACCACATCATAAAAATCCTCCCCCACATGATATGTCTTTCGCAAATCTGGAATCTTACGTTTCCATGGCGCATCTTGTCTAATCTTCGACGAAGAAAGATAGCGGAAAACGGTGCCAAAATTCTCAGGACGGAAGTTCACTTCGTTACTTGCCGCATCTATCCCAAAAATTCGTTTGCATACCTCGTCGTTGTGATCTCGCATTTCTTTAAGCGTTTCAGCTTGCTTCCTAAAAGATTCCCTTTGGTCAAATTCTCTACATTGGCGAACTACAGAAAACTTTCCTTTGCCATACGCCTTGTTATTTATTTCAATGCAATCTTTGTCTTTTGAAAACCACGACGGTTCTCTTTTCTTGATAAAATGTAAGACATAGAAAAAGTTCTCTGTTCCATCACCATATTTTCTTGGGCCTCTTTCCGCAAACCCATTAGGAAAAATCCGATCAAGTCGCATGATACGGGATGAACGGAAATAAGCATTTCTATCATTCTGATTGATGCTTATTCTTAACTTGTCAGAACCATCTTCTGGTTTAATCCTTACTTCAAGCTGCTCCAAATAGTTCTCTCTGATATTCCCTTGTATAGCAATATTAACCGCCATCCTTTCATAGGATGTTCCCTTTATCAGTTCAGATTTCCTATCATTGTATTCTTTGAAATTCTGGAAACCCGTCTTATTGTTCGCTTGTATGAATTCTTTATTGAAATGATGCCGAATAAGAAGGTACAGATAGTACAACACCTGAACGAACGAACTATTAGGACGGCCAAATATATATCGTAAACAACAATAATTGAGATACCGTTCCCCCGAAACATAGTTGTTCTTCTCATCCTCAAAAACACGAAATCCCCTTATAGCATAGTCAACCTTGGTGCCAAATCTAACACAACTACTTCTGTAACGATAAGTTTCAATCTTGGGCTGAAGTTCATCTTCTTGCAATACCCCAACGCCTTTGAGCAACTTGTCAATATCGCCGATGGCATCTTGTCTGATAACAATCTCGTCTCCCAACACACAACATTCAAATAGTTTCACGCGTAAGTAGGCTGCCGCTTTCACAAGGTTTTCCATATCACTCTGATGACTCTCTCGCAAACTATGCGATTCGAGATACATCGACTCTTCCGACTTATCCTTAAACTTTTCCCAACGTTCAGTTTGCCCAAACGGCTTGTTCATTAGGTATATCCATGACAAATCGACGTAAGGAGCCGAACCACCCAAATGATAATGATTCTCAACAATTTTGTGTTGGCTAATAAGATTGTTGAGGAGAAAGAAATCGGATTTCAGGATGTAGTCCCAT
>CACZUS010000136.1 GCA_902784425.1 uncultured Bacteroidales bacterium | reverse complement strand
ATTTGCTCACCCACGGCTATCGAGGTATCTCACCCATACAGGTGTCGGTATCTCACCCATACATGTGTTAGTGTCTCACTCATACACCCAACGAGGTCTTACTCATAGAACTTAGAGCATTTATTGTTTCTGCCTGGTAAGTTCTAAAGGAGACTAAGAAAAGCATGGATTCAATGTCATAGATGAACTTATATAATATTTTCTTAGTACGTGGCAAGAGTCTACTAACTATCCCGTTGTTGTTATTGTCAGCTTCATATATAAGAATGTACAAGTCTAGTTTTATAAGGTACTTTATGACACACAAGAGATTCTCTAATCGTTCTACAGAATCAACTCTTAATGGTATCAATACCGTTGTCAATGTTTTATTCATTTTTTATATGGCGTTACAGTATATCCCAAGTCTTTCAATCTTTGCAGAATGCCTTTATCATGTTTAGTTGCTATAAGATGGGCCATACCAACAGCAATAAATGTACTTTGCTTTTGTATGGACGAAACTATCTGGGGCATCCACTTCTCGTTTCTATCATGTATTATTTGTTTGGTATGTACTAAGGAATCCTGGTTGATAAGTATAGACAACCGCTCTAAATCATGAAAATAGTAAGCACTATCCGCCGCTAAATGAAAACGCAAAATAGAATCACGGTGTGTCACCTCTTCATATAATGCCAACACTTCTTCTCGAAGAGATTTGCTTTGTGTTTTATTCATAGAAGTGTCTTCCTCTTGTATTACTCCATCCAAAAACACAATTTTCTTCCCCTTTGCTAAAGTTCTGTTTTGTATCGCTAAATCCATAAACATGTAGTCTTTGGATAATTCAATATGATTCTTTGTATTATGTATTAGTTTAGGGAATATCTCCGCATACAATGAAAGAATAAATGCATTTCTTATCACATAGGGGCGATATTTCCAATCTGTGACATATGGGCGTAAAGCTTTTGTTTTCTCGCCCAAGATGTCTTCGTATGTCGTATCATTAGGCATCAATTCTTCCATCATTTGCGAGTTATCTGAACTTGTCATTTTGGCACCAAAGAAGCTTTCTATACAAACAGCGTCACATGAGTTGAACACAGAGTCCCATCCTTCAATATTTTCAAAAAAACTCTTATGCTGCAAATGCATCGTCCCAAAAACATAAGCAATTTCCTTCTTCTCGGCATTCTCGACTTTCCACATCAGAGTATGAGCAGATGTAGGGTCTATATATTGATAACTATCTTTGTTTACGACATGATTGCACGATGTCATAAACAGAACTATTGCTATGGATGGCAATAGAAACAAACATTTTTTGAGAATAGTCATAGTTGTATATTTGTCCATGGCACTCATTATTTTTTCAGCCGCTTGTTGAGCAGGTGGCACAGCTTCTCAGGTTTCATGGTGAGATTCGTGACTTGAATACAATCCTCAGCACCCATAAGGATTCGATTTATCTTACGGCCGATGCGGTCCATGCCCTTTGCCTCGCTCTTCTTCTTGGCTTCCACGTCGGGCATGTAGTGAATGCGTATAACGTCGGATTTGGATAAATAAGCAAGGTCGAAATGGTGGATGTCTGCGAAGTTATATTCCTTTTTACCGACGATGACTTTATCTTCCTTGATGATGATAGGAGGTATATGTAATACCCGCTCACGAATAAGAACGGAAAGCCCCCAAAGAAAGGTCCCACCTGAAAGCAGTAGTAAAGACCAATTCCATATCCAGAACCGAGCGTTTAGACCTTTGGTAATAGGGATGAGAAAAACTATTGATAATCCCAACAATATAAGAAGAGGGGGCAGAGCCATCCAGACCTTGTGATATAATTTGATTTCTTCCATTGATGATTGTTTTATTTGCCTGCAAAAATGTTTGCTTTTCGTATTAAATTTATTTCACCGCCTCGACCGTGTATCCCTTGCGCCGCAACATCGCAATCAGTCCGTCGTTGCCAAGGAGGTGGTGGGCACCTACGGCTACCATACATGGCCGCTTGGCGATGTTCTGCTCGATGACGGGGCACCAGGCCTGATTCATGGATTGAACAGGAGAGGGATCGCCTGGGTTCATGGGAATGCCTGGGTTCAACGCGGCATTCTTCGCCTGATTCTCCAGCCAGTTATGCATGCTGCATGTGTCGTTTTCCAGATAGGCTGCTTGGACTTCCTTCACAGGCTCAGGAATCTCTTCATCATCACCGTGTATTGCTATGTAAAGTATCCAGGCATCAGTCTTCAGCTTGCCTGCAGGACGCTGTCGTTGCGGTTTAGGGATTTTAGGCCCCTTTGTCCATTGTGTGTGTTGCTCCGTACTTTCCAATTGTCCAATCTCAATTCCCCGTTTGACGGCTTCCTGGTATAACACTCCTTCCACGGGTTGAATGCCATAATACATCTTTGCCGCACTGTATCCAAGAAGATGGTGCGTCCAAAAGGACGGGGTCTTTTTCCAATACTCCGCATCGCCCATCTTCTGGCTTAGGAACTGATGCACCTCCTGATACTGGGCCACGCTGTCGAAGAGGCTCTCGTAGGTCACGCCTTCTGGCATCAAATCCTCTTTTGTTGTATCCTTGTCGCATCCCAGATACTCCGCTATACTCATCTCTTTGGCAGCCAACCGATTCGCTACGCTCAAGTCCGTCTCGAAGTACACAGTCTTCACATTCGACAAGGCTTCATCGACGCCCTCAAAGCCAAAAATCTCCTCATGCGTGAAGCTGTGTCCACCTCCGTGGCAAGTGCCAAAGAGGTATGATTTCTGAGCGAGTCCATTGCCGCTTATCTCCCACAGCCAGCCGGGATTGTCAGTTTTGGAATCGGAACAATTATACGACGTCGCTGTAATGGCAGCGACGGCAAGGATGATTGGTAGGCTCATTTTCTTCATATCGTTATGGTTTTTTATTTTTGCGATCTGAAATACTTAAAACATCGGTATAATAACATGCTGCAAAAGTTTTCTTAGTAACAGAATTATCATAGGGCAAAAAATGACGGGTATGATTATTTTATGAACCAAATCAGTCATTGAATTCGGGGTATTTCTCACTGAAAGATACCGCATATTTGCCAATTGTTATATTGAAAATTTGCCTTTTATCATCTCCTCTGAATGCCTAATTGTATACTTAAATGAACTATTTCCCATGAAGGTAGAAGTGCCCTCATTCTCCCTCCAAGGATTATCATCATTATACAGAGTAATCTCATCTATCGTCATTGTATCTATACTATTCGATGACTGAAAGAGAACCGTATCACCCTGTTCGTATGGTGCCATCCATTCCAAATCCTTATCTGTAAGGAAATACATGGCTTCATACATGCATGATGTGAACAGCGTTATTGTGAGTAATATGTATAACCAACGCTTCATGGGTTGTTTTTATTTATATAACGAATAAGAGTGGCAAAGTTAAACAAAAAAAGAAGTTTTTTTTAATTGTTCCCTTTCATTTTTATATTCCCCATTTTTCGAGAAATGTATAACGAACACACATCTTTTTAAGGTAAAGGGTGTGTTTTTAACATTGTGCACGGCAAAGTTAGTTATTTACTTTCACTAAACAAAGAAGATAAGTATAAAAGTGAGGGCGCCCCTGCATTTCTCAAACTAGTTTAAGCACAATTCGTAAAGAGTGTTAAAAATTGGAGACGGGATAGATGTGCCATCGATGTGTTGCACAAAAGCAAAATTCGAAAGGAACTATCGGAAGAGAAAAAAATCATTTGAAGAGTGATGAGTCGGAATTAAGAGATAAGATTTAGGAGGGAGGAGGGAGGCATACGCTTCTTGTGCTCACTTGCATCCACCTAAGAGG
>CACZUS010000135.1 GCA_902784425.1 uncultured Bacteroidales bacterium | reverse complement strand
ATGGATTTCAAGGCTTCATATAAAATACGGAAGGTGGAGGTGTTCGGAGAGGTGAATAATCTTCTTAACGAAACATATTTTGATTATGGAAATGTGCCACAAGCTGGTATTGTTGGAAAAGCAGGTTTGATATATCATATTTTAAAATGAGATAAGTAAGGTAGTCAAGGGACTAAAAAGCATATCTGTTTATAGGAGAAGATACTATGATTTGTGTCTTCTCCTTTTTTTGTCGAGGGGTTAGAAAGGATGTAGAGACTTTCTTTTTTGATTAAAAATGTGTGTTATTGTCACGAAAACAAAAATTGAACTAACATTTTGTAAGTAAATATTTGTTTTTGATATCTTTTTGTCTATATTTGCATTGATTTTATGTACAGAGTATTTGTATAGATAGTAAATTAATTAAAATAGTAATCAGATGAAAAAACGTTGGATTATTTTTTTCGTATGCCTGACGCTGATAGCTGTCATAGGCTGGTTTATTCCTGATCAGCAGGAGATATGGGAACTAAGTGACAATGTTAGTAGGACTGATATTGCATGGATGTTAACAGCGACAATCTTTGTGCTCATGATGACGCCGGGTTTGTCGTTTTTTTATGGTGGAATGGTACGAAAGAAGAATATCATATCGACCATTTTGCAGAGTATCATTGCGATGGGAATCATTAGTGTTATTTGGGTTTTCTGTGGATTTAGTCTTTCTTTTGGAGATGACATTGCGGGTGTGATTGGAAATCCATCCACCTACTTTTTCATGCAGAATGTAGGAGGTCAGGCGACAGACAATCTTTCTCAGGCATTGGGGTTGACGATACCAATAGCGTTATATGCATTGTTTCAGATGAAGTTTGCCATTATAACGCCATCATTGATAACGGGTTCTTTTGCAGAGCGTGTGCATTTTTCCAGTTATTTAGTTTTCATGGTTTTGTTTTGTATATTCATCTATTGTCCGTTGGCACACTGCACATGGCATCCAGAGGGTTTGTTTGCTCAGATGCATGTAAAGGATTTTGCGGGAGGTATTGTGGTGCATGCTTCTTCTGGAATAGCAGCTCTTGTGGGAGCTATTTTCTTGGGCAAGAGACACAATGTAGGTAATCAGCAACCTGCAAATATTCCTTATGTGATGTTGGGTGCTGCCTTGTTGTGGTTGGGTTGGTTTGGATTCAATGCTGGTTCTAGTTTGCATGCTGATGGCATGGCTGTCAAAGCATTCTTGAACACCAACACGGCTGCTGCTACAGCTATGATGACATGGATCTTTTTTGATTGTATCAGAGGAAGAAAACCATCGGCTATGGGTGCTGCCATTGGTGGTGTGGTTGGATTGGTTGCCATCACCCCTTCAGCTGGTTGGGTGAGCACGAGCGAGAGTGTGGTTATCGCATTCATCACAGCTATCATTTCAAACTTTGCTTGCTACATTAAGAACAAGAAAACGGCTGTTGACGATGCTTTGGATGTCTTTCCTACTCATGGCTTGGGTGGTATTGTTGGAACATTGCTTACCGGTGTGTTTGTCTACAAATATGAACCTAGTTTGGCTGAGGAGGGCGTTACTCACATGCAGTTCTTCGTCAACCACGTGCTTGCCATTCTCATCGTATTTGTCTATACCTTTGGAATGTCTTACCTTCTATATAAATTGACTGATAAGATGATCACCTTCAGAGTTTCTGAAAAGAGTGAGGAGATTGGATTGGATAGAAGTCAGCACGATGAGCATTATGGTAGATTGAGAGAGATCGCAGAGTATGATGATAGAACATTTGATACGACAAGCGACGACTGATTTTAGTTTTGTAATAAGTGAAAATGTGAAGGGTGTGTCAAAATTTCTTTGGCACACCCTTTCTGTTAGTCATTCTTTATTTGATGGAGATACCACACCCTTTCTGTTAGTCATTCTTTATTTGATGGAGATACTCACGGATTTTATCTGTTGCCATCCTGTGGCATCTGTCAATCGGATTACAAAATGATAATTTCCCGTATCAATATCAGTTGGAATGGAAATTTCAAGATTTGCCTGATAAGCGGTTTGTCCTTCTGGAATATGGTAATCTTTGTTGTAGACCCATGGATTCACCGGACTTTTCTTCTCTTCCATTTCACACTCTCCAGCCACCGTACTATGTGTATGATGGTCGAAGTTGTTGTGCACCTCGATGTTATAGTTCCCCAGTTCGTTGTCGTCGGTAAACAAGCACCGAACGGGAATCACCTCTCCACGAAAGAAAGACTGACATTGTTGAGGATAGCAATCCTCACTGTCTTCAATGGTGGGTGGCACCATGTCCTTCTCGTTATGTTCACTGACGCATGCACCTATCATAAGAAGGAGACATACTGTGATAATGATTGATAAGGAAATTTTTTTCATATCTGCTGTATAAATTAATGATTATGATCGTGTTCATGGTCGTCATCATCATCGTCATCCCCAGCAACGATGGTTAGTTCGCTTTTGGCAGAACCAGTTTGTCCTTGTTGGTCGGTAACGATGACATGCAGGTGATATTCGCCTAAAGGTGCATCTTCGGGAATATCGATGTGCTCATGAAATTCACAGTTGCGTATGCCGATGTATTTGGAATATTTTGATACATCATCATATTTGAATACCATTTCGTAGTCTCCATCCTCTTGGTGAATCTCAACAAGTATAGTTTTGATCAATCCTTCTGCGATAATATCACCTTCCAAATGCATCTCATGACCGGGATGAGCGTGTTTGCTGTTGTCGTGTCCCACTTCTGTTAGTTGAATTTTGGGAGCTTCTACTTTCTCATCCTCTTCGTGACAAGCTGTAAATGATAAAATTGTTGCGAATGAAAGTAGCATTAAGGCTACATTGATTATGTTTTTTTTCATGATTTCTGAATTTTAAATTTTTAAAAATTGTAGGAAGCCGTCAGAGAAAAGTTTCTTCCTGCTTCTGGAACGCCAATCAGTCTGTAATAACTAGTATGGTCATAATAACGACGGTTTAGCAAGTTTTGAGCTTGTAAACTGAGAGAGAGCGCCTGATGCTCTTTCCCTTTGAAGTGGAAACAGTGACCTAATGAGGCATTCAACAGGAAGTAACCGTCCGTGGGTTTCTCTGGTGGCACAATCTCTGTTTGTTTGCCTGTATACTGACCTGTCACAGATAGGAAACTCTCTTCCCATGGTTTGTAGGTCGTGGTGAATGACACATTCCATGGTTGTGAGAAAGGAAGGGTGTATCCTTTCTTGTCGCCTGAAGCCAGACGAGCGTAAAGATATTCTCCTGTCAGTTCACTCTCCAATTGCTTTATCCATTTGTAAGAGGCTTGCACTTCGACGCCCCAACGCACCACCTTGGCTTGTGTATAGTTGTATACCTGCAAGCCTTCGTAATACTCTGATGTTGGGTTCATATAGATATAATTGCTGAAGTAGTTTAGGAATGGGTCCACTTTCACGGTCAGGCGTGTGCCTGTCCAGCAAAAATTAGCATCCAATTGGTAACTCTCCTCAGGGTCGAGGTCGGCATTTCCAACTTCGTATCGGAAGATGTGATAATTGACGCCATCTGTACCTAATTCTTTTGGAATAGGGGTTCGAAAACCTTTTCCGATATTGGATTTCACCGACCATTTTTCTGCGTTATAGTTAGCGCCGATACTCCAGGTCACACTGTTAAATGTCAGTATACGGTCTTCTGATCGTTGTTTGTATTCACCGAACGTCTCATACCAATCTTGATAGGGATAGATATGAGTGCGGGTCCAGTCGTATCGCACACCACCGCTCAAACTCAGTTGTTGGTTGATGTACCAACGGTCATGAACATAGAGTCCCGTTGTGAGGTTGCGAAAATCAGGAATGATAAATCCCCAACCATCACGTTTGTTATGCTGATGTTCCATGCTGGTTCCGATGTTCAGCGTATGGTTGTTGGCAATCATTTTTTTTGCTGATACGAGGACCGTGTAGGTGTTTTTATTAAACCTACGTTCTAGCGCATTGTCAGGTTGAGGCATGTAGCCGTGACTGACAGGTTCGGATTGCTCTTCACGCACATTGTTTTGAAATGATAAATCACTTGACATGCGCCATGAGGCGATACGCCAATCTGTATGATTCATCACTTTCAGGTGATTTACGCGATGAAAGGGGAGATCCACATCACGTCTGTGTGCGTCGTAGTCGATATCGCTAAGTCGCACTTCCAAACCATGTGCGTTGGCAAAGAAACCACTTTTACCATTGGTGTTGCTGATTCGCAAACTGGATGATAAGTTTTTCCCTTGATAACCAACCATCACACTGCCGTCTAGCTCGTGCCCTGCGGTATTGCGGAGTCTTCCATCTTTCAGTTGGATGTAGTAGGAATAATACTGAATACTGTCTGTGGGTACTCGGTAGTCTCCATAACTATTGCCAGAGAAAGCGGCTTTCCAGTAGAATCCTTTCTCACCAATCCCACCTAGTCGGAGGGCACCTCCAACAGAGGCATTGTTGCTGTGATAGAACGTCTTGACCTTTCCCTCCAATTTGCGTTCGGGAATGTCGTTACTATAGATGTTGATCACACCACCTATGGCATCGGAACCGACAAGTAGGGCAGAGGGACCTTTGATGATCTCGATGCGGTCAATATCCATTTGCGAGATCTCCAGTCCGTGGTCCTCTCCCCATTGTTGTCCTTCGTGTTTTATGCCGTTTTCAGTAACGGCTGTTCTGTTGAAGCCTAAACCACGAATGGCAGGTTTCGATTCTCCGGAACCTATGGTCATTGCCTTCACACCAGGGATGAAAGATAAGCTTTGCATCAGACTGCCTCCCAGATGTGTTTCAATGAACTGCTGACTAATGTCTACCACAGGTTGTGCAGATTTCATTTGTACTTGTCGCTCCGTAGAGTTACCATATATGGTGATCTCTTGCAGCGTCTCGTCTTTTAACGTGTCCGTTTGTGCATAGCTCATCCATGGCCATGCGACAAGGAGCACTGTCCATACATATTTATTCATTGTTTTGGCTGCTTCCTGTTAGATAAAATAAGTTTTGCACGGCAACTCTATTGACGAGAAGCCGTGATAATCATACAAGTGTGTATGAAACAGGAGGTCCGCGCAGGGGGTGTAAAAGTATTGGGACAGTGGGAACAAACCCAGATTTCCACCAACCTAATACTGAGTTGAATACAGATAGAAAAGCCAACGACACTATTCCAGTCACCACATACGGTAGTGATAGGAACTGACATAGAATACAGTCGAAACAGTGTGCGGCTGTTTCTGTGAAGTGGCCTGCATGATCGATGTTATGTGCACACTCATAACATTTTATTGAGTGCGATTCTTCGTGAATGTGCAACAACGACAACGCCATCATTGGTATAAATACCAATAATAACAATCTTGCGGAGAGAATTCTTCGCAGACGGATGTTGTGGATGTTGAACAATCTTCTCATACAAGGTGCAAAGTTATGAGAAAATTTCAATTAACGTTGTAGTTTTTCATAGGCATCGTTGATTTTCATCATCATCTCCTCGCATTCCTCGATTCTATCGGCGTATCCAAACCGAGTATGGCATAATAGGGTTTCAGACTGGCAGCGGAATATTCACCCAGTGTCGATGTGCTTTTACGTTCGAAATCGTCAAATTCAGTGCGCAAGGAAGAATATCGGGTCTTGAAATAATCAATGTATCGGTTGTTGAGCCTCAATTGTGTCATTATCTGCATCAACAGTCCCCACTCGTCATTGTGGATGCCATCTTGCTCAACTGTCAGTTGGAACAGAAGGTTCATCAGAGACTTCTTCTCGCCCAGACTTGTTTCCTTCCAATATTGATAAGACTTCTCTATCTGCGAATCGGAATATTCCTGATCGAAGGCAAGTTCAAGTTCCTTTTCATTCAAGAACCCCGATAGGAATATCTTCTGTTCCTCTTTTGCTTCTTCGTTTAGTTGACATAGCTGATTGATGCATGGAAGCAGATAAGAAATGGATTCATCTCCGCCTAATTGTTTTCTATGGGAGATATAATTCTCTATCTTTTTCTTTGTTATGCCCCATCCCTTTTCATGGTGGTGGAAGAGACGGTCAGAGATACGACTAAAGATTCGCAGGTTGGACACCCATTTAGGATATTTTGTCCAAAAATAAATGAGCAGAACAATAGCTGGGTATATTATGAAAAAATAAATTGAAATTTCAACAAATTTATCAGGCAATGATGTTATCAGTTGTCCCAACATGGTTGATTTATTTCTGTATAACACAAAGAGTCCAATTGGAATAAAAAGGGGAAGACATGGTAAAAACTTCAGAAAGAGTCTAATAAGAATATCAGGTGTTTGGAAGAAAATAGTGTGAATTAACTTTAC
>CACZUS010000134.1 GCA_902784425.1 uncultured Bacteroidales bacterium | reverse complement strand
GAGCACGAGGTTTAAGGCCTCCCGTTCCGCAGGTGGGCGAGAAGATCGCCCACCGATCGGAACCGGCGCCGGACGCCCCCATCGATGGGGAACGCCCGGCTTTATGAGTATGCCTGCAAGTGAAGTAAATTAAATACCGCCAAAGACTTGTTTTTTATTAAGAAAACAATTATTTTTGCGTCTGATTTTAATTGTAAGAAT
The DNA here is from genome assembly GCA_902784425.1 of uncultured Bacteroidales bacterium. Taxonomy (GTDB): domain Bacteria; phylum Bacteroidota; class Bacteroidia; order Bacteroidales; family Paludibacteraceae; genus UBA1181. The sequence goes on along the minus strand of CACZUS010000134.1, from coordinate 3,659 downwards.
ATATATATTCATTGATGAAAATCGAAACCAACGTAAAATAGTTACATCCTCTGCCCAGATATGGCCGAACCTGCAACTACTTTTGTGACCATAAAATAAAGTGTTAAACAACTAATATTAGACAATATGGGATTAAGTGATTTTATCAAAACAGTAAAGAAGATATTCACTGGAGATGACGGTGAATATGAGGACGATTACCGTTTCAAAGACAGTGATGAGTACGAGGAGACGTATGATATAGACTCATCGTCAGATGATGACGATGATGAAATAGGAGGTGTTTCTGAAGCAGAATCAAACCGCTTCCAAAAAGCTCTTGAGCGTTTCTATATGAAACTTACAGAAAAAGAACGTGAAAGTGAAGATATTGAAGAATTGATAGATGACGTCACCGAACGTTTCTTTGCGAGAAAGATTTCGGATCCTACCAAAGCTTTGGAACAGGCATATCAACACCTTAAAGCTACAAAAGTTCAAAGAATTGAGCAGAAGAATAAAGCAAGTAGTGCAATCATTGAGAAACTTAAAATCCTTGAATCTCTCCCAGAGGAAGAACGAGATGATTTAGAGTTTGATATGCGCGCTGAACCCAAAAGTAAGTATTATTTGGGAAAAATTAAGAAAAAAGACTCCCAGGATCTAGCTGAATTATTGCAATCTTGGTTAAGACCAGAGAACATTAATGAATATACAAGCACAAAACTAAGTCTACTTGATAATCTTTCTGATGATGTTAATCAAGAATTGCGTAACTTGATTAAAATTCCAATTGTAGGAGAAGATGATGTGTCATTAACTGAGGAAAACTACTATTATCAGTTGTTCATTTTTAAACATCGTATGGAACACGTTTTGGAACATTTTTTCTTCTATGATTATGGGTCAAAATTATTAAATCAATCTCTGTATGATAATTATGCCGATTACTTTAAACGGTATTGGTTAGAATCAGGAGCGAAACCACAAAAAATTGAATGTGATGATTTAATTGTTAATCGTCCCTGCTATATGAGAAAGTCGTTTTCTCTGAAAACTCCTCATTTTCACATGGGGAAAAGGTATTTTGATAGGGATTCTAGCCAAGAGGTTACAGTTTACCTTTTTGCTGATGCGCTGGAATTTATTGCTGATCGTGGACATTACACCATAAATTTATCAGACATTATTGATATTAACAAAAATGCATGGTATGGTGAATGGGATAGCAATGAACCGGAATTATTAGAAATCACATGTCGAGACAATCATAAATGGCTTTTCGGCACAATAGGGTATAACATGACAGATATTGATGCTGAACTTCTTGTTTTAAGGGCTTTAATCTATTATTTCATCAAAAATCCGCAAAATAGCGATATTAAAAAAGAAGAACCGATTCAGTTAGAGTCTGCAAAGCAAGAACCTATTCAGCAAGACCCAGTACAGCAAGAGGCAGTACGGAAGGGAACCGTTCAACAAGAAGTAAATAGCGATTCTAAAATCTTTTTCAAGCCATGGGTCGGCCGTGACTACAACACAGGTGGAGTTTATGGGAAGAAGGTGCTAGTGTTAGGTGAGAGCCATTATGGTGACGCAACTGATGCTACAGATGAAACCATTGGCGTTGTCAAAGAATTCGTCTATGAGTATTGGGGTGCTCCTTATCAGCAGACTTTCCTGTGTTTTGAGCGTGCACTTGCAGGCAGAGAAATTAATCAAGAGGAACGTGAACAGTTGTGGAATAGTGTAATGTTTTACAATTACTTCCAGAAATCTACCACAGGACCACGTACCGGGCCTAACATGGAAGCGGAAAAAGAGAGCGAAGAAGCGTTTCGAGAATTGCTTGAACAATACCAGCCCGATGCCATCATTGTTTGGGGGGCTCGCTTGTATCAATTGCTTCCAGGCTGGGACGGCACTGAGTCCAAGATTAAGGTTGGCGATGATTCGTGTCTAGTGTGGCATTACACCATCAAGGGCAAACAAATTCCTGCTATGAGCGTTCACCATCCAAGCGCACCAACAGGAAAGGATTGGGCATACTGGCATCAATTCCACAAAGCCTTCATCGGTGAACCGCAATTCAAATGAATCCAAATAAAGAAGAAGTATGAATAGATTGTTCAGACGTTGGCTTAAGAGCAAGACTCAAGGCGATGAAGAAAAGGAGCTGTGGTGGTGGAAAATATTCTATCGCTACGAGGGTAGTATAGGCATAACTATTGCCATTATCTTAACCTTAATCATAGCTCTAATCATACTTCCGTTCTCCTATCTTTCCTTAGGGGGCATGATAGCAGTAGGGGGTATTTTTGCAGGTGTATTATTGGCTCCTTTTGTCGGTGGTGCAATCGCTCGTATCATTGTAAGTCCATTATATGAAACGATTGGAGATGTAAGACTTAAAAAAGATGATGTAGGCCAAGGCAGTTTGCTGTTTGCTACGATTTTAGGAAAAATTGCAAACTTCCTAATTCATTGGTGGCCTTTATTTTTAATTGGTTTCTGCTTTATTGACTTCAAGTGGTGGCTTTTCGTGGGTATCTGTGTTTTCGCAGTTATTTACTATATGATTTTGGGACGAGTTAAGCCGAATGTCAAAGATTATGTCAATTGGCGCTTCAACTGGGCTATTGAAAATTATGAGGATTTGTTTTCTGGTCATTATAAATGGTGGACAGCGGCAGCCTCGATGTCTGAACAAAAGTACAATCTGAAGAAGTTTCAAAATTATAAGTACAATGCTGCATTGGCTTTAATTATGTCACCTCTTTTGGCTCCTCCTACAACGGCTCTTTTTTACTCTTATGCAGATATTGATTCATCTCATGGCAAGAATAAAATTGAGCAGGTTCAAGAATCAACGGATAGCGTTTCTACTGCATCTGATTATGTAGAAAACACAATCGAAGACAATAATGTTGATGATGGCATTATTGAAGGTGCTCAAGATAATGATGTTGTCAATCAAAATGAGGACATGAATGGTAATAATCAAGTTGAAGATTCCCAAGTTGATGAAACTCAATTTGATGACACCGATACTCCTATCAAAGAAGATAATCAAGTCTATAGCTTGGGAGATATTTCAGAGAAGGACAACCCACAATTCCCGTCGGCTGGGAACAATGGATTCAGTCATTTTAAGTTAGCAGTAATGGACTATCTAGACAAACAGTTGGGAGGAGTTGAAAAAGGTAGCATCTATGTGGACTTTAAGATAGACAAAAAAGGAAATGTATATGATATCGATACATCCCTGACACATGGCCAAGATCTCAGAAAGAAGGTTTATCAAATTTTTAAGGGGTTGCATTTTATCCCAGCGAAGAAAGACGGTAAACCTATCATAGTCCAAACCAATATCAGTATGTAACTGATTAAACATTTGAAATAACTGAGGGCTGTTTCAGCTACCCATAATAAGTCCGAGCGCATCTTCAATAGGTGCGCTCGGCTTGTCTTTTGCCATCCCACGACACAAACATACCTTTGCCACGAACTAAAATCGATAGAATATGTCAGTCACATTGAATACCCAACTGGAGGAGCTGATGTTTTCCTCGCAGATTCCAGACCTCGACCTCACGACGAGCGACGACAACGAGGCCGTCGTGTCGATCGTCTCGGGCGGGGCCACGGTTTTCTCGGCCACACACATCCCGTATCAAAGG
>CACZUS010000133.1 GCA_902784425.1 uncultured Bacteroidales bacterium | reverse complement strand
AGCAACCATAACGATAAAGAGATACCGCTTGCTGAGTATCATTGTCAGAAACTAGGCATTCCTCATCATACGATTCGGTTGGATTTCATAAAAGAATATCTACATAGCTCCCTTATAGAAGGCGACGATGCCATTCCTGAAGGAAACTATGACGAAGAGAACATGAAATCGACCGTTGTTCCTTTCAGAAACGGAATTATGCTCTCCATTGCCACAGGCATTGCCGATGATGTGAAAGCTAAATATGTCATGATGGCTAACCATGGCGGAGATCACACCATCTATCCCGATTGCACACCAAGTTTTGTAGAGAACATGAGCAAGGCTATGTCTGCAGGAACATATCAAAACATCACGCTTTGGGCTCCCTACACGAACCTTACCAAAGCAGATATTGCCAGACGTGGTGCACAACTCGGCATCGACTACGCTCAAACATGGAGTTGCTACCGCGGAGGTGAGATTCACTGCGGAAAGTGCGGAACTTGCAGAGAACGAAAAGAAGCACTTCAATTAGCAGGCATCAAAGACAATACACCTTATCAACATTAAAACGAGAGACATGTATTATATAGAGAAAAAAGTAGAGATCTCTGCTGCTCATTATTTAGAGCTGGACTATCCAAGCAAATGTAAAACGATGCATGGGCACAACTGGATCATCACCATTTATTGCAAATCGAAAGAGTTAAACAAAAATGGCATGGTCACAGACTTCACCCACATCAAAGAGATGATCAAGCAGAAACTGGATCATTGCATTCTCAATGAATCCCTACCCGGCATCAATCCGACTGCAGAGAACATAGCACGATGGATTTGTGACAACACAGACAATTGTTACAAAGTCTCCGTACAAGAATCTGAAGGAAACACGGCAATCTATGAGAAGGATTAATGAAATGTTTGTCAGCATCCAGGGAGAAGGATTTCACACTGGAATGCCCGCTTTTTTCATCCGATATTCTGGGTGCAACTGCAAGTGTCCATTTTGCGATACCGACCACGAATCATATACGGAACTAACCGACGAGGAGATTGCAGAGCAAGCCAAGGCGTATGACGTCCCCTGGGCCATACTCACAGGTGGAGAGCCCTCATTACAAGCAACAGAGCACCTGATTGATCTTCTACACAAGCAAGGGAAAAAGGTAGCCATAGAGACAAATGGCACGCATGACATTCCTCAAAACATAGATTGGATCACCTGTTCGCCCAAAGACGGACTCGCACCTCTACTAAGGTCTGCCAACGAGGTCAAGGTAGTCTATCAAAACGACAATGTAGAACATTGGCACAATGAGATAAAAGCTCAGCATTACTTCTTGCAGCCATGTTCATGTTCAAACACACAAGAAGTGATTGATTACATCATGAAGCATCCACATTGGAGGCTCTCCGTTCAAGTGCACAAATATTTAAATATACAGTGAGGTTGTATTATAGATTCAATTTTCTGTTATAGGAAAACATTGCTTCCAATAAGTCAAAAACATCATTAATACTTTCTTCGCTCACAACCATTGTAGGATTTTCTATTGTATCATAAAAAGCATCATCCGTATACACGATGAAAAGATATGAAGTCGCAGGATATTTATCATGAGTATCCAAAGCATATCGGAAAAAAGATCTTATAGAATCCGATGCTAATCCCACCAAATTTATTTCTAAAAAACTATCGTTCTTAAGTCTCCGATATAAGATATAGATTAATCGTTTTTCTGCAAATCCTATATAATCAAAGTCCTTTTTCTTTATTCTTTTTTCTTTAATACAGCGAATTTCATTCAAAGATTCATATTCAAGAGTTCCATAATCACCAATCTCATCAAGGTGTTCATTAATCAAATCCAAGTCACGGAGCAATCCTTTTTCCATCAAACCACATTCTATCCAATGAGGTTCAGTATAGATTTCGAACTTATCTTTATTCGACTCCACATATCTTACCTTTTTGCCTTGAGGATGAGGAGCAAAGTGAATCAGGACATCACCCTCTTTCATTTCAGGCAATGAAACGGAAAACTCACTTCGTGGTTTTAATATTGTTTTGTTCATAACAACACATTTATCTTTCTTATTTCCTTATCTAAATTCATTATTTCCAGCTTCTTTCCAAAATATTTATATACTCGTTTAGCAAACCACTTTTGTATTTCATATTTTCTCAATATTTTTTTGCATCGATTGCACCATTTTTTTTCTCTGATATTGTAATCTTTGTCACTTACTTGCCAAAAATAATTTAAATCATATTTTTGTCCATATATGGGATAGTGACGAAATCTATCATAGCTCACATGAAAATTGATCTCATTTTCGCAGTTCCCGAAAGGGACTAATTTACACATGGCAAAAAGTGTTCCTTCTTCTATTTTATACGGAGTAAAATCTACCCATGTCAACGAACCTTGTTCCTCACTAATTTGTTCGCATAAATCACTACCATTTATCAACTCCAATTTATCTTTTTTTATAAGATTTATAAAATTCATAAAATGGAAAGATTCATTCTCTTTATTTAAGCGAATCGCGACAAACATATAACTGCAAATTTCCTCATTTACGCAATTTTCTTGTATATGTCTTCGCATGAATTCACATGCCCAGTTAATACGTTCTTTTATTTTTTCTTTTTCCATAACTCATCTACTCCATCAAAGGAATTATCTTGTTTTTAACCTTATTAGAAAAAATGAACTCTCTAGCGTGATATTCAACGCCATTCTCCATAAATGACATAGGCGTGGTGATATTCAAATCCCCAGAAAGATACAATTTGCAAACATACGATTTTGGCAAGACAACTCGCCGTTCTACAATTCCACTTTTGTATGTCTTTTGATGTCCATAAAATTCCGACATAATCAATGGTTCTGCTTCCGATTCTCTACCCGTCACCACTCTGTATAACGTTATAGTATCAACAAATTCATACTGCGGGTCATATCCGCCCATATAGCCATCTATAACTCTCTCATAAATATGTTTCGCCGCGAAAACTGGTCCATAATAAGCCTTTTTCAACATTGGATCATCATTCCGAACATGCATAAATTCGCCATTGATATGCCAAATATACCAATTGTAAGAAATCACCACTCTATTATCATCATTTGTGCTCCTAAAAATGGGCTCATTAACATCACCCACATCTGGACTATTGCCATACAATGTCCAATATTCCATTCTTATACCATGCCTGGAATCACAATGTGCATAAAATTCCACTTTATCAAATACAATTTCTTCTAATGTTGGTTTCTCCTCTATTTTATACTTTTTTGCGAATCCTCTTACTACATCACTGTTCAAACATGTTAAATCACTTGCAATATATTGCATATACTTTTTCTCCGTATCTGAAATTTTCACTTCAAACACATCTCCAACTTTTGTTGCTTTTACTCTTTTTATCATGGTTGTAATACTACTCAAAACGAGGATATACACCTAAGTAATTTTCTCCCTTTAAACGTTCAACAACACCCCTAGGAGAAAAGACTAATCCCATCTCCGACTTTCTATATTCTCCAGTTATCTTTCCTACATATTCAAATTCTTCATCATTTATATGCCACACAAACCATCTTTCCGATATTTTTATTTGTGGATTTCCAAGGTCATAACTGTCTCGAAACACAACATGTCTATAATCACCTTTTTCATCACTATTTCCATACAACGACCACAACTCCATTTTAATTCCTAATTTTGTAGTAGTAAGCATAAAAAAATCCACATCGTCAGATACTATATTAAGTAAAGAAGGTTTATCGCTTATATCATAGACCTTTTTAAATGCACGAATCACATCACTATTTAGTTGTGTCAAATCACTGACAATGTATTGGATATAGCGTTTTTGAGTCGATGAGATAGGAACCTCAAACACATCTCC
>CACZUS010000132.1 GCA_902784425.1 uncultured Bacteroidales bacterium | reverse complement strand
ACACAGCATACACAAATCGGACACATCACGCATCTCTCTCGAATCGAGGAGGACCGTTATGTGTGGTTGGATCGTTTCACTATCCGCAACTTGGAGCTTTATGGCTCTATGCACGAAGAGGGTAAGACCTTGGCGGATATTATCGACAAGACCATCACCCCTATGGGGGCTCGTCTGCTGAAACGTTGGATCGCCTTCCCATTGAAGGATGTGAAACCTATCAACGAGCGATTGGAGATGGTGGAGTCCTTCTTTAAGGATTTGGAATTGAAAGAGACGTTGAAGACACAATTGTCTATGATTGGTGATTTGGAACGTCTGATATCGAAAGTGGCTGTCGGTCGTATCTCTCCACGTGAGGTGGTGCAGTTGAAAAATGCACTGACCGCTATATTGCCAATCAAAGAGTCATGCTTGGCATCCAACAATGATGGCTTGCGTAGAACGGGAGAACAGTTGAACCCATGTCCGAACATCCGTGAGAAGATAGCAAAGACCATTCAACCCGATCCGCCAGCATTGATCAACAAAGGCGGTGTGATTGCAACGGGTGTGAACGAGGAGTTGGACGAGTTGCGTAAGATTGCCTATTCAGGAAAGGATTACTTGTTGCAGATACAGCAGCGAGAGTCAGAGAAGACAGGCATACCAAGTTTGAAGATTAGCTACAACAATGTTTTTGGCTACTACATAGAGGTGCGTAACACCCATAAGGACAAGGTGCCAGAGGATTGGATTCGTAAGCAGACGTTGACGGCAGCTGAACGTTATATCACACAGGAATTGAAAGAGTATGAAGAGAAGATATTAGGAGCAGAGGAGAAGATTCTAATGTTGGAGCAACGACTCTTCACTGATTTGGTGATGGAGCTGACGGAGTATATTCCTGCTATTCAAGTCAATTCCAATCTGATAGCGCAGTTGGACGTGTTGATGTCGTTTGCCTGTGTGTCGGAGGAGAACAATTATGTACGTCCGGTGATCAATGATTCGGAGGTGATTGACATCAAGCAGGGAAGACACCCAGTTATTGAGAAGCAGTTGCCGATAGGCGAGTGTTATATAGCGAATGATCTCTATTTGGATAGTAATTCGCAACAGATTATGATGATTACAGGTCCGAATATGGCAGGTAAATCAGCTTTGCTTCGACAGACGGCTCTGATTGTGCTGATGGCGCAGATTGGATGCTTCGTGCCGGCTGAGTCGGCTGCGATAGGAGTGGTGGATAAGATTTTCACCCGTGTCGGAGCCTCAGACAATATCTCGATGGGAGAATCCACCTTTATGGTGGAGATGAACGAGGCTGCGGGTATTATCAATAACCTGTCGCAACGTAGTCTGGTCCTGTTTGATGAGTTAGGACGAGGCACCAGCACCTACGATGGCATCTCCATTGCATGGGCCATTGTGGAGTATATCCATGAGCATCCGAAAGCAAAAGCCAAGACGCTGTTCGCCACCCATTATCATGAGTTGAATGAGATGGAGAAACTATTCCCACGCATTAAGAATTTCAATGTTTCGGTCAAGGAGGTGGATGGCAAGGTGATTTTTATGCGTAAGTTGGTGCCAGGAGGTAGCGAACACAGTTTCGGTATCCATGTGGCCAAGTTGGCAGGATTGCCAAGCAATGTGGTGAATCGTGCAAATGAGATATTGGCGCAGTTGGAACAGAATAATTCTCGCGAGGGACTCTCAACAGTGGAGACGGACAAGAAGAAGAGTAAGAAAGTTGTCAAAGAGAAGTGTGAAGATGGCATACAACTCAGTTTCTTCCAGTTGGACGACCCCGTTCTGTCACAAGTACGAAACGAGATATTAGATTTGGATGTCAACAACCTCACCCCATTGGAGGCATTAAACAAATTGAACGACATAAAAAGAATCATCACAGGCCGATAGCGTATGGGCGAATAGCATTCGCCCTCTATCATCTCCACCATCCCCCCAATGCACGGGCGAATAGCATTCGCCCTCCTCTATCATTTCCACCATTCCCCCAATGCACGGACGAATAGCATTCTCCCTCCCCTTTTTCCCCCAATTTAACACAAAAAGCAAAAAAAGAAAAGGAAAGTTTGGCATTGAAGAAAAAATAGCATAAATTTGCACCGCATTTTAGAAAAATGCGCAGATGAGGATGCAAGCGTGCATCAGATGCGGAAATGCGAAAATAGCTCAGTTGGTAGAGCACAACCTTGCCAAGGTTGGGGTCGCGGGTTCGAGTCCCGTTTTTCGCTCTAAGGATGCCGCAGTGGTGGAATCGGTAGACACGCAGGACTTAAAATCCTGTAATCATTGCGATTGTGCGGGTTCAATTCCCGCCTGCGGTACTCACATAAAAGCGGATTTTTATCCGCTTTTTTTGTATAAAAATAGAGTTCGTAGAACTTTGCCTATAAATGTTTCTGAAAAATAGTCCATGAAAAAGATTCTTATTCCATTTGTTTTTTTAGCAGCAATAGTTGGTGCAGTCTCTTGTACAAACAAGGGAGAAAACGTAAAGGTGGCATCCCTATCTGGAGCCGAGTTAAGTTATTATGGTCGGGTCTCACCCCAAGGGTGGATGACCTATCCGGGTGTGAAGGCGCAACTCTCTTTTAGTGGCGCTTGTGAGCTTTCGTTTCAGTTGTATGATTCGTTGCCAGTAGGAAAGAATGATGGGGATTGTATCTATTTTGTAGTGGATCAGAAAGACACCACGAAGGTTCAGTTGAAATCAGGCATGCATGTGTATGATATAAAGAGCTTTGAAGAGGGTACCCATACTGTTGAGGTGATTAAGTTGACGGAGTCGCAGGTGGGAATGATCCGTGTTGATTCCGTTTTTGCAAAAAAAATCTCGACGTCTGTTGCCTTTGAGAAACGTGACTATAATTATCCCCGTACGATTGAATTTATCGGCAATTCCATCACCTGTGGATATGGAAATGAGGATACCACCAACACGGTGGGATTTCATGCTATCAATCAGAATGTGATGAAGACCTACGGAGCCCTTGTGGCAAACCATTATCAGGCGGGAGCCTATTTCACCTCCTATTCAGGAAGAGGATTGGTGCGCAACTATGATGGAAGTGAGATTGGATTGATGCCTGATTTCTATGATCGTTGGATAGCCGATGATTCCATGACACGCATTGCGGAGGGTGACTATCTGCCTGTTGATTTGTTGGTAGTCAACATAGGAACAAATGATATGAATTCGGAGGTGACGACAGGTAAGCCGTTAGATTCCCTATTGTTCGTCAATAAATATGTAGATTTCCTCTGTCATTTGCGGAAAATACATCCTTCGGCACCTGTGATTTGTGCGGTGGGACCCATGTTGAATGATGATTATCCGACGGGTGCACGCTTCCTTTCCCGTTGTAGAAACTATGTTCGTCAAGCCGTAGATTTGACCCGACAGAAGGGCGATACTTCGATTTATTATCATGAGTATCTTCCTCAAACAGAGCCATTTGGAGAAGACTACCACCCATCAGCAAAGACCCATGTTCAGATGTCTGAAAGCCTGATTAAACGCATTGATTCGTTGCGAATATTTCAATAGAAAATCTGTCTGCTTTCTGTTCGTATAAAAAATAATTGTATTTAAAACAATATATTTGACAGATTTCTTGGTAGTTAAAGAAAAAAAATTCTATATTTGTAATTTGAAACATAGTATTGATTACGAACAGATTATTAAATGAGACGGGATAGAAACGAACTCTTTTGGGAGTTTTTTCATGATAAATGAAATGCCGGGGTGTGGAGTAGGACGCCACATTCTTGCTTTTTGTCGTTTTTTATGAATCGCGTTCGGGCTTTTAATTGAGGAGTAATATGCACATGATTAAAACATATAACGCAACCAACCAACGTTTAGGACTCTTTGCAAGAGGTTGTATGTACAGACTGCTTTGTGTGTTGACGCTGTTGTGGGTCGGTTTTGGGAATGTCTTTGCGGCTGGGGTCGTGACATATCCAGAGGGGAAGTTGACGGCTGATCCAGGAGATATAGTGACGGTCACTTTCGATGAAGATATCACGAATTATGAGTTCAATAAACAAAAGTTATCAGACGCAACAGAATATAATTC
>CACZUS010000131.1 GCA_902784425.1 uncultured Bacteroidales bacterium | reverse complement strand
GTCGGGTCTCCAGGTCACGCCTGCCCAGTAACTTCTCTGCAAGAAGAACAGGAGCGTGAGGTCTGCCACATTGGTGTATTTCTGATGCATGTAGGTCAAGCTTGGTATCATATCCAATTTCTCGCCCAACACGAATGGTACAGATACATATGCGTACAGTGTTCTTCTCTGATGTGTGTTTGATTCTTCTCCTGCCAAAATATGGTCGATTGAAGCTCCAAAATTGAAGTGAGGATTGTTCAAGTCCAATCCGAAACTGAAATCTGGACTGAGTACTCGTCCCGACTCATTCAGATAGGACAAATCAGATCTTTCACTATCATCGTCGATGATGTTTGCCATGTTGTCATAGCTTAGCATATTGACGCCAGCCCCTAATCCTAATGCAAGGATGTTGTTCTTGTTTAAGTTGAACTGATAGTTGTAGGAGACTTTCACATTGGAATTGTGATGTTTCACTCCCATCGCATCAAATGTGTAAGAGAGACCGAATCCTGATCGGATTTTATCCTCGTAGTCTGTCGCATTCAGAACGAATGTTTTCGGACCATTATCCACTCCTACCCATTGGATACGTCCATGCAGGAAGATGTCAATGTCATTTGAGTTTCCAGTCGCTGCAGGGTTTCTATTCACCCTTGAAAAATACTCTTGTGTCAGCAGCATGTCTTGTTGCGCACCAAGCGACATGGAGATTCCTAACAAGAACGCTGCACCCATTAATTTTTTACTGTGTTTCATTATTGCCAATTTTTATCTTATCATCATTTTTTAATTAATATTCATTTTCGTTAAACTATTGAGAGATGAGCAATTCCACTGTACCTTTACGTATTTCGCCAGAATATAATTTGACAGCATATACATAGATTCCAGCGTTTGCCATCTTATCATTCAGTTTGCCATCCCAACCATTAGAAGAATGACAAATCAGTGTGCCATATATATCATAAATATACACTTCATGACCTTGCATAAACACATCATTCTTTTTGTTCAAATCAGAAGGTGTAAATGCGGTTGGAATGGTTCTTTCAGGAAGCACATAGACAGGATGATAAATCAAACTGTCACATCCCATTGTGTTATGTAATGTATCTATGCCATAATTCAAACCCACTTCAACAAAACGTTTTCCCATATAAACATCTCCAGCATAGATTGTATCTGTTACGGTTAGATAAGAAGAGTCTTTCTGACACTCTGCTTCATACGAACCGACACTCGTCATGTTATAACGATTCCACTTTCTCTGATCATCGGTTAACTCAGTTACAGAGATAGGAATGCGTAAGGAGGTACCATCAGGAAGGGTATCGGATGTCATAATCAAGACTGGGGTGATGACATTGTCTACTTTAGATAATTGATTGTCTAAGAAGAAAGAAATATCATCAGTATAGAGATCCGTTCCGATTTTATCTTCAACCATATCGAATGGCTTTAGATAAACGTTATAGCTTGAGTTGATACTTTCTAAGTTTTCGTTATTAAAATTGCATGCTATGATATTTCCAATCAAATAAAGATTTTGTTGCATATCATAACTAAGTATTGTCGTATTCTTTTTGGAATAAATCGTATTATTCTTAAACATAATCATTGAAGAAGGAGCACTGTTCATGGTGAGTCCTACTTGTTCACAATCATACATGGTACAATTGGAGATTGTAATCGTTCGACCTTCCATGGCATTAAAAAAGCAACCTTTATCCACAAATGTACATGCATTGATAAAGATGGACCCTACACCATTACATATAGGAGATACAACTTGATTGAAATAACAATTATCCATTATCAAAGTACCATCATCCACATAATAAACACTTTTGTTATATGCATGTCTGAATTCACATTGTTCAAATTTAAATTCACTTTTATCCCCTGCATTATTCTTGTTGATTGAAATTTGTGCATTCATCCCATCTCTAGAGGATTTTCCTCCGTCAAAAACGATTCCGTAGATATAACTGTTCCCTGATTTTTTAGGATCATAAGAAAAAATCTCATAACCATCGTCTTGAGTATTTAAGAAATTATTACTTAGATAATCGAACCTATTATCATTATTAAAATCTACCGAAAGAATGGTTTTATATTTGACTGGATCTGGTTCTTGAGATAGACTAGTGATATTTTTAGGATATCCACCTTTCAAGCATATCGGCATAGAACGTTCATACTTTCTGGAAATTCCTGTTGATCTGGAATACCCCGTTGATCTATAATTTTGCATTTGTAGTGGGTAATAAGTACCTTCTGCCACATAGAATGTGTCAATTGATTCAGACAAATACATACGACAAGCAAAATCGGTTGGAGACATGGCTTTTTCCCATGATGAACCATCACCTGTTCCATCTGTCTTCACATAAAAGGAGGTCCGTTCATCTACTGGTATCACATATACTGTGTATAACACGACACTATCAAGGTCTACCGAGTTTTTCATAATGACCGCCACATTATCATAGATTCCATATTTCTCATACTTTTTCCCATTAAATGTATCATTCTCCTTGATCGTTATTTTCCCTGCATAAACCGTATCTCTTTTTTCGTATGCACCCATACATGTATTGTCGAAACGATTTACACCTCTCTGGTCGACAGACAAGTTCGTCACTTTTCTATCAAAATGAATAGAACGATAGTTGTCTGATTCAGACAATCGATCGTTTATAATCTTAATAGTATTCGTATAACCGCCGTTATTACTTAATAACACTTTATCCCTACTCTTTTCAAATATTGTATTTATTGAAGTCGTAACATAATCAAATGAGGATAATTTTTTAACAAAATCATCATTAACTTCTCTATACAAGTTATATCGGGAGTCCACGACACAAGGCACATCCGTATTGGTATGATATATAAATGGACAATCAAAAATGTTTCCTATCATGGATAATTTTGCTTCAGTTTCTACAAAACTGGAAATTTCCATATTTCTATATGTTGTACCCTGATTTTGATTTTCCAATACTATCGTGTTGTTGTGAAATATCACTTCGTTATAAACAGAAAAAGTAATAGGTGTTTCGTAAAAAGTGCTATTGAGTACTGTCAGTTTATAGGATGATAGCGAGGAAATACAATTTATAAATGTACATGAATTGATGACGGAATTATTAAGATTGAAAAAATTACCGTATGCGTTATCAAAAGTTGTATTCGATGCAATAACCTCATCATAATCAGCACTTGGAGTGGCGAATGAGCCTGTCACGTTTTTTATAGTACATCTATCTAGTTTCAAGATAGCACCAATCTTATTATCATATCCTCCTAATTTAAAAACGCCATCATCGCCTGCTCTTTTCCCTTTCGTTCCAGTAAACGTCAATCCGAAAAAGGAACATTCTGCTTTCTCTTTTAAATTAATAATAAACAAATTGTATAAGTTATCTTCCGTATTATTTATTGTTCCATCCCGCAACACATCATTTCCCTCCATATCACCACTGATAATTGTTGAATAATACGACGGA
Organism: uncultured Bacteroidales bacterium; assembly: GCA_902784425.1. Lineage (GTDB taxonomy): Bacteria > Bacteroidota > Bacteroidia > Bacteroidales > Paludibacteraceae > UBA1181. Next base: position 626 of record CACZUS010000131.1, on the reverse strand, counting down.
TTGGGCTTTTCATCATTCGTGGGATTAGGTGAATAACCACCAATGATATTGATTGGCGTTTGAACAAAGTAGGCTTTATATGATTTTTTTATGCTCTCATCGGCGATACCATTATTTTCATCTGCGAATGGATCAAACTTTGGATGGTAGGTACCTGCTGCCAAATGGAAGGTTACACCTGCTTTTAAAACGGATTCATGGGAAAGCGCTGTTGCAAACGCATCTGCCGTCATAGCATTTGCCCATGATGATCCATCTTTCGTTCCCGATCCTTCTACCGTTACAAAATATTCCATTCTCGTGTATTCCGCAAACACGTTGCTACACAATACAATGAAAACTAATAAAGTTCCAAAAAATTTCTTTCCCATGTTGATATTGTTGTTATTCCGTTATACTATTACTGTTCTTTGTTTTTTCCTATTCCGTATGATAACATCACCTCGTGTGTATTGGCTGGCAATTGACTATCAGCGCCAATACCTAAGTCATACGAATAACCGAATCTGAATTTCTTGATGTCAAAACCTAACGTGAACGCCATAATGTGTTGTTTCATCTTGTCTCGCACGTCGGGTCTCCAGGTCACGCCTGCCCAGTAACTTCTCTGCAAGAAGAACAGGAGC
>CACZUS010000130.1 GCA_902784425.1 uncultured Bacteroidales bacterium | reverse complement strand
GTCAGCGACATTCGTTTCACGCGTACAATAGATGATAGTTTGATTGAAATCCTGCTCATCTTTTGTCAGCACGTTGTCGGCAATGTATTCAGAAAGACGATCAATGTAGTACGCCTCCTCCCCCATTAAGAGAAAGATGGGCTTGTACTCCCCTCGCCGAATCATTCCCACAATTTCGCGATGTGTGATATTTGTCTTTGCCATAATTTACTTTTTCGTTTGCAAAGGTAAGAAATAATTAGGAAAGATTCAAATAAATTTAATTTTTCACTCACTTAATCGAAACATTGAATAACACTGGATGCACCTCAACAGTATATTCGCAACATTTCTAAAGTTTCAAAAATAATTTCTAAACTTTGAAAAAATTTTTCCAAAGTTTAGAAATCTTGTTAGCATTAGGAGAAATTATTCCTATCACCTAATCAAATTGATGTTGTCAAGTAAGAGCATAACCAAAGGACAGTGTGGAAATTCAAAGGGAAAGAAAAGTGGGCACCCTCAATGAGTGCCCACCTGCTTGTCATCAGATTTTGATTGGATTACTTTACATAGACTTTCTTGGTTGTTCCATTAGAATAGCGGATGATTTTCACACCTTTGATGAATATTTAATCTCTTCATCAAATCAGCCATACTATTACGTTCGGTGTAATCTCCGCGGTAATAATTATCTGTTGGGATGAAGGCCAATCGACTATATTGACAAAGTGAAGTAACTGAGATTCCATTTGATTGCAAATTGTTTTTAATAGATAGGATGGATTCATTATCTTTACTTATAATAGTGATATACGTAGGAGTGGTTTTGTTTTCATTGTATTGTGAACGCGCAATAAAGAAATCTTTGAAATAATCAAAGTCTATCCTATTTATAGAATGACCAAAGAAAACGACTTCATCTGCGTTCATCAAATCATTACCAATATTGTTTGAAGGATATGATCTGTGACTCACTTTTCTAAGAAATGAGTATCGATCATCTGTGATGTCCTTTTCTGCCACTCCTAAAACAATGTCTAAACCCAATTTTTGATGTACATACTGAATGTCATTCTCATAATTGCAACCAAGAAACTTATGTAGTGCATCATGTGAGATGTAGTTGAACGTGTAGATTTTATCAAAAATCTTTTTCTTATTCATCTCCTCCAGCCACTGGGTTGCCAAATGGTCTTTCTCCTTAGGCTCCATTGAGACAAATGTTAGGTAGATGTCCAAATATTTCTCAAGATGTTCAAAGAACCATTCATCTTTTTTTACATGCTTAAAGTCCCCTTCTTGGATTTTCCTTTGGGCATATTCTTTAAGACACTCCTCTATTGAAAACCAATTGTTCTCTTTGGCTTTCTCTTTCAGGAATCCAGCAAGATTATCCTTATTAGTATGCTTGAATTCCTCATACAATTCTTTCCATTGTTGACTTTTTGCAAAATCACTATATCTTGTTTCTAAGCCCAAATCAAGGTCGAAACCGTTGCCAAGAATCAAAACTTTCATATCCTCAATATTATTACCTTATTACTACTTTCACAATCTTCTCTCCAATCTTCACAATGGCAATATCGCCACTATTCATCTGAGTGTCAATGGTTTCTGTTCCATTATCTATTGAGGATGAACAAACCATTTTTCCTGCCATATTATAAACTTTGATATGGGTTACTTCTGCGTTGCCCTCTTTTGTAATGGTAAGCACACCATTATTACCTTGAATCAGTACGGGTGCTGATTTTACTTCAGATATAGCAGTCTCTTTTTCTGTCAATGCTACAATAATGCCAAAGTTGCTCCATGGTGCAATATTCTTATAGTCCATCAAGGCACGGGTTGGCACATGCAGAGTTGCTGTACTTAACGAGGCAAGCAGAAATGCAGAAGCAGAAGTGTTTGGTACTGATTCGATATAGCAATATACATTTTTCAAAGACGTACAACCTTTGAAACCATTTTTATAAATAACTCTCACAGATTTGGGAATGGTAACCGATGTCAAGCCGTTGCAACCAGAGAAAGCACTTTCGCCGATGCTTGTCACGCTGTTGGGGATGGTCACTGAGGTTAGGTGGCTGCAGCCCTCGAAAGTTTGTTCGCTGATGCTTGTCACGCTGTTGGGGATGGTGACGGATGTCAAGCCGCTGCAGCCCTTGAAAGCACTCTTGCCGATGCTTGTCACGCTGTTGGGAATGGTGACGGATGTCAAGCCGCTGCAGTTCTGGAAAGCATATTCGCTGATGCTTGTCACGCTGTTGGGGATGGTGACTGAGGTCAGGCCGCGGCAACCATTGAAAGCATGATTGCCGATGCTCTTCACACTGCTGGGGATGGTCACTGAGGTCAGGTGGCTGCAGCCCCCGAAAGCATATTCACTGATGCTTGTCACGCTGTTGGAGATGTTGACGGATGTCAAGCCACAATTATAGAAAGCATACTCACCTATGCTCGTTACACTGTTGGGAATGGTTACTGAGGTCAAGTTGCTGCAGGATTCGAAAGCATACCCACCTATGCTCGTTACACTGTTGGGAATGGTGACGGAGGTCAGGCCGCTGCACTCAGAGAAGGCATATTTGCCGATGCTTGTCACGCTGTTGGGAATGGTTACTGAGGTCAAGTTGCTGCAAAGAGAGAAAGCATACCCACCTATGCTCGTTACACTGTTGGGAATGGTGACGGAGGTCAGGCCGCTGCAACCTGCGAAGGCATATTTGCCGATGCTTGTCACGCTGTTGGGAATGGTGACGGATGTCAAGCCGCTGCAGCCCTTGAAAGCACTCGCGCCGATGCTTGTCACGCTGTTGGGAATGGTGACGGATGTCACATCGCTGCAGTCGTTGAATGCATCAAAGGCGATTGATGTGACGTCATATATTGTTCCCTTGTATTCGATACTCTCAGGAATGGATATGTGCCCTGAATAGCCAAATCCTTCTACAACAGATGCCCTACTATTATTGATGCTATAGTATATACCATCGATATATACTTGAGCATTTACTTTAAAACTCATCATACTCAAGAGCACAAAGAGTAAAATTGTAATGTTTAAGTGTTTCATACGTAAATTATTTTCAGTTATTATTGTATTCCATAGATCCTTTTGCTGTTGTGTCAATGCATTCGGTAGCTTGTTCTGTCATAGTTATCACATTTTAGTTTTTACTCGAAAAAGGGAAAGCAATCCTTATGCCATTATTGACAGTCCTTGCTGTTATCGCCTCTTTGATTTCTTTTTTCTCTGCTGGAGTAAGGTACTCTAAATTATCAATCCCTTTAGGATGGGCCAAGAATGTGTGATCTTGGATTAGTTCGCCACTCAAAACAGCCATTTCACCTGTTGAAAACTGTATGCAGGGTTTGCCATCTTGCGTGGAATATAATTGGAAGTCTCTCATTACAAATACTTTTATGCCAAATAACTCCCTTACTTGGCAGATTTTAAGATAAGGTTCATATACATACAAAAAGGCGTGGGAGTTCTCTTGTTACTCGTCCCACTCTTTGAGGCTCTGGCATCGCCCTGATTGTCGAACAAGCAACGCCGAAGCCCACGCATTGTATATAAACGACAATAAAGCATAAAGTCTGTAAGACCTTTTGCTGTTAGTGTCATGAATATACACCTGATGGACGTCTTTGTTACCTTGTTCTTGACAATCAATTCGAAACTGCCAGATTTCAAAGAGTCAAGCACAAAGCGTCAAGTACGCCTTTTCTATATATAGTTTCCCACCCTCTATCCCACCCGAAAGCGAGACTTCGGTAAGAGAACAGGGGCAAAGTAAGCAAATAAATGTGAAACCGCCAAATGTTTTTCAGAAAAAGTGAAGTTAGAAGGGGAAGTTAAGCGTTACGTGCAGGACGAACGTGAACACTAAAGAAGCCAAAGGAGGACATAGAACGCTTCGCTATATAAATTCATCTCGTTTTTCAAATAGTTTCTCAAAAACGTGGACAATTCCCTTCATCTCCAAATATTCCACAAAAAAATCCTAACTCCTAACTCCTAACTCCTAACTATTTTGTAACTTTGCACCATGATTGAGAAGCATATAGTTTTGGAGGACATTGACCTTGTTACGTTCTACGGGGTGAACAATGTCCATTTGCAGATGATCAAGGCG
>CACZUS010000129.1 GCA_902784425.1 uncultured Bacteroidales bacterium | reverse complement strand
TGGCCGACATAGAGTTCGTCGGCAATCACTGTTCCATCTTCCATTGCCGTAAGGGTGGCTGTACATTGCTCTACCTCTTCGTAGATGGCTATATAGTATACACCTCCGTTTTGGTATAAGTATTCGCCAGCGGTACATGTTGGAGAATCATTGTTCGCATAGTTGTAGTTGTCATAATGATACCATCCTACAAATTGATAGTTCTTTCCGTCCTTTTGAATAAGTTGAGCTGCGGAAACGTTACAATTGCCGATGCCTCTAAAACGGTGAATCCTTACATTGGTATTGTAATCTCCGAACAGACCACTTTCGTTCCGATCGGTGGGCTCATCGTATGTCACGTCTGAGAATTGATACAGATCAGGGCTATTGGCATAGATTGAATGAGTAGGTGGCGCCTGTGACATTTGGAAGGTTATGCCAGTTTTGTCCGTTTTCACGTTTATATTGCCATTGAAGAGTGTAATTCTGTTCTGAGGTTACACTGGCCGTAAGAGTACATGCAGCGCCTTCGTCGAGGGTGGTTGCAGAACTGTATATGGTTGCTGTACAGTATATTACTTCTTTGTAGACGGCAACGTAGTAAAAGTTTTGATGATTATAAAGAGTAGTGCCTGGCTGGCATACTAATGGAGCAGGCTGTAATATGTTTTCTGCTTGATACTTATCCCAACGAATGAACTCGTATGTTTTATTGTTATGTTGAATAGTTTGTGGTGCAGTGATGTTACAGTTGTTGGTTGATCTATATAGGTACAAATTTAACTCTTCGTTTGCTGGACGGCACCACTGTTTTTGACGATTACTTTCTGCAGAAGCCCCTGTGAAGTTGTATGCATCTGCATTGGTTCCTCGTGAAACAAAGTCGTTGCCTATTTGGGCATATAACCAAATGTATTTGTATTGTACAGAAAAGTGTACCACATTAGATTCGCAGGTGGTATTGTCGTTGTTGGTGACAAGAAGTCTGTAGTAGGTGTAGTTTGAACTTGAACTACATGTGAATGTATAGGAGGAACCTGTGGCACCTGATATGTTTTGCCAGTTGGATCCGTCCGTACTTCTTTGCCATTGACGGGTATAGCTTTGTTGCGATGATACGTCAGCAGTGAGTGTGTAACTCTCTCCATCGTATAAGGTGGATCCGGGGTCGGATATGGTTGCTATACAATTTGGTCTTTCGATATATTCGGCAACATAAAATTTTCCATCCATCTGATGTTGTTGCGGATAAGGGTTCCAATTGCCTTCACTAGTCCATCCCTTGCAAAATTCTTCGTTTGAAGATACAGAACTTTGATTTCCATAGGTGTATTTTCTCCATTGCGCGAAATCGTATGTTATTCCGTTAATGGAGAATGAACTTGGAGGCGTTATTGAGCAGGAGTTACCTCCATTGAAAAGATAAACATTGATTCCGTTAAAGGTGTCATCATGACCATCATATGAGACCAAATAAACATAATTATCAGCGAAAGCCCCAACACAAATAAGGTTAAGACAAAGGAAAACCAGGCCAATCATGATTGGCTTCAGTTTGAATATACTCTTCTTGTGTAAAAATTTCACCATCCCAACATTCATAATTGCGTGATGTTTACGACATTGGCAGACCATGAAAGAAAAACAAAAGTAGTCGACCTAGTATGACGCAACATCCCCATTATTATTAATCACTTGAGATAAAGAAACATTTATTATTTTTAGATGTTAGTTCAGTTCAGAAACATCCGTTTAGTTCTCGGAAAAATCGGAGAAGTGCATTTTTATGCATTTCTTGGCCTTCCTTTATCCCAAGCTCGTTTAAACTTCTAATTTTAAATTCTGAATTCTAGTTTTATGCAATACATACTACTAACGCCCCTTCATCTGCTCCTAATCACCTCTAAAATCATCCAAAGTGATGTATTAATTTGCAAAAATATTAATTTTCAATAAAAACACGAATAAAAATAGGAAAAAAATGTATAAAGCGTCCGCGCACAGAGGTATGAATCGTAGGGATGTGGCTTGCCGCGTTCGTTGTGATGTGAGCGACTGGAACCAACAAAATATTGAAAGAAATGCACGATGGGGAATTTTGTGGTGACTATCTGTAGGATTATTGATTTATGTAAAATATTGGGAATCAATGTGGATGATCATTTTCGTGAGGTCACGAAAATGGTTTAGTTAGGAAGTGGTTCTCGTAGTGGCTGTTGGTATGTTTAAGGATTTTGTAAAATATTGGGAATCAGCGTGGATTATCATTTTCGTGAGGTCACGAAAATGATAATTTTGGACAAAGGTATACACAACGTTCATTGATATTTATGAATTCCTTCTAGTATTTGAAAAAAGAATTGAGCATAAAAGACGATGATAATCGTGATGTGGAATTGTGGTATGCTCGTGAATTTTCAACAAGTTTTAGGTTATGTAAGATGGGGGGAATTTCGTAGTGACTATTGGTAGGGCTATGGATTCTTGTAAAACGTTGGGAATCAATGTAGATGACCATTTTCGTGAGGTCACGAAAATGGTTCAGTTAGGAGGCGGTTCTCGTAGTGGCTATTGGTATGTTTAAGGATTTTGTAAAATATTGGAAATCAGCATAGATTATCATTTTCGTGAGGTCACGAAAATGATAATTTTGGACAAAGACGATCAACGATTCATACAAGATTTATGTTTACTTATGAGAGTCCTGTAAAATCCGTCTTGCGTATTGTGGATTTTTTTGTACATTTGTACCAATTGTTACAGAATTGTTGTGATATTCTATCTATATGTTAAACTTCAACCTTTGGGTTTGCTAATAAAAATGATGTTATGGACATTCAAAAAATTCAATTTTACAAATCTTCTTTTGATTTGATAGCTAAAACCATAAAAGACGATGAAAATCGTGATGTGGAAGTGTGGTATGCTCGTGAACTTCAACAAGTTTTAGGTTATGCAAGATGGGAAAATTTCGTAGTGACTATTGGTAGGGCTATGGATTCTTGTAAAACGTTGGGAATCAACGTGGATGATCATTTTCGTGAGGTCACCTCAACGTTCCGTGCAAGATTTTATGCTTACTCGTTATGCCAGCTATCTGATTGCTCAAAACGGAGACCCTAAAAAGGAAGAAATAGCTTTTGCCCAAAGCTATTTCGCCATTCAAACTCGGAAAATAGAGCTTATAGAGGAGAGAATTAACCAATTGACAAGAATTGATACTAGAGAACGCCTGCGAGCATCCGAAAAACAATTGAGCAAGAACATCTTTCAGCGTGGAGTGGACGAAAAAGGATTCGGACGAATACGCTCTAAAGGTGACTATGCCCTGTTTGGCGGATTGACTACCGAACAAATGAAACTGAGATTGGGAATCAAAAATGGTGCACTTGCTGACCATCTACCGACATTGACTATCGCTGCAAAAAATTTGGCGACTGAGATGACAAACTATAATGTTGAACAGAAGGATCTTCAAGGTGAAGAAAGTATAACTACAGAGCATGTGCAAAACAACCATAGTGTTCGCAATATGTTGGGGCAACGGGGCATCAGACCAGAGGAACTTCCTGTTGCCGAAGATATAAAAAAGGTGGAGCGACGTGTGGCAAAAGACGAGAAGAAACTGCAGGATAAGTCTCAGAAACTACCTAAAAACAAATAAAAAATAGATGACAAGACGTTTGAGATGATGAGTGTAAGAAAATGGTTGTAAGGAACGAAGTTATGTTATGCCTCGGTGCATTCTCCTAATATCCCCTCTATCACCACTTCATAATCCTTCGCTATCAATGTTACCTGTTCTCCGCTTTGTTGAAATGAATGGATGTAATAATGATTGTCTTCTTTGATGGAAGCAGGGGAGCAATCAGTGTCGTAAAGTCTTCTTTCGATAGCTGAACTGTGTTGTTTTATTTCATCTATGTGTGCGTCGATATAGTCGTCCGTCATGGCAAGACAGATAAACCTAATGGAGGATAAATAGGTTTCGCTGAAATCTTTTCTCCAACTGGATGGAATATAGCATCCTTCAACAATCAGATTTTGATGGTTCTCAATGGCTGTTTTGATCATTTCACGGACAATAGGCCATAGATATGCTGTGAGTGCTTCGTCATCATCGGGCGTGAGGGTGGTGTTGCCACTGCGAATCAAACCCATCTTCAAATGATCGATGGATAGGTAAGGGTATTTGTACTTTTCAAGCATCCGTTGGGCAAGAACTGTTTTCCCTGTATGGGATGCGCCTGTGATGATGATAATCATAATGTGGTTTATTATGGATCGAATAAACAAACATAGGGACGAATGCCTTCGTCCCTATATCTATCCTTTTATGTTTTAATTTGACTATTTCAAATTGATGATCTCGATGCTTCCGGTTCGGTAAGTTCCATTACCCATTCGTACTTTATAGTAGTAAACACCAGGATCAGCCATTCCGCCTCTGTGTGTACCATCCCAACCATTGTTTCCTTCGAATACTTTTTGTCCGTAACGATCATAGATGGTGACGAAATGTCTCTCCATGAAGATATCGTTCAAACCTTCTTTGTCGTATGGTGTGAAGGCTGTTGGTATAGCTTCAAGTACGAATACTTTGGTTAGGTTGCTGGATGCGGATGGACATACACCGTCAGATACTGTAACGTAGTAGTCTGTAGTGTCCATAGGATATTCAATGATCGTGTTGCTTTCGCTACCCAATGTAATGGTGATCAAAGAATCTTGCTCGTCATCTGGATTGTCAAATACGAACTCTTCATGTTCTATCGCATCGTTGTAGTTGGCTCTATCGTATTCACCAATCACCTTATACCATGTTAATTGCTCGTATGGATATTTAGATGATGCCGTCAACTCAATGCTTTCACCTTGCCATATTCTTGCAGGGTTACTTGGGTTGGTGGTGATGACGATATCCTCAGCTTTGAATCTCTTATGCACATCGAATGTGATGGAGTCTCTTGAGTAGAGTCCGTTTGCACGAAGCATCTCCAATGCTGTTGAGTCGTTGTCAAGATAATCAAGTGTATCTTTTGTTGTCATTGGATGTGCTGGATCTACACAGAATGCTAAGTGAGAGTTGAGTGAAGAGGTGGATCCGCATCGGTTCTCTACATAGAAGACTGCAGTATTTTCATTGTCTTCGTATTTGAGTAATCCTGCGATGGAATCTTCGAAGTCAAATTTCTTGCCTCCCTTCATCCAGTAAGTCCAAACACTGTCTGCACCCATGCTGTCGATGCAAGTGATGAATGGTGCGATATCAACCATGTTACCTTCACAGACGGAGATATTAGCGGATTCAAGTACCACCTTTGGTCTCTCTAAGATATTGACGTAGATAGTGGCGGTATCGGAACATCCTGATGTGGTATCAACGGCAACCATTGTATAGTAACCTGACTCACTGCGTTGTGAGATCTTGGTTAACTCAGTAGCAGCTTTGTCTGTACTACCGTAGATGCCGATGAGCTCTTGGAACTTATCCCATTGAGTATTTTCATTATTACTGAACATGATATTCTCTTCTTTCACCTCTTTTCCTCTATAGTATTCATAGACGAAGGTACTTGCAATCTTCATGATGGTACCATCCCAATCGTCGATGATTTCCATTTGTCCTGAAGCATGTCTGATGTTCTCATTTGCTAATGAAACGCCTTTGTCTTCAGTCACACAAGAGTCTATGTCGTGTGCAGTCAAGTGGGCGATAGTTGCACCATCTTGTACTTTGATGAATTTCGTTGTACTATCCACATTTCCACATACGTCATAAATGTAAATTTTCAAATATGTGGATTGTCTGATGGAGGTTCCAGGACTTGGCACTTGAACAACCGTCAAGTTCTCATCTGATGTACAGTTATCGTGTGCATAACCTCTCACTTCTTCTGTCAAATCTGGAACGTCAAACATACACTTCTTCTTGAAGGTTGCTAAGATGTATTTATCCCAGTTGTCTGGCAAGGTGAGTGTTGGTGCGATCGTATCACGTACCTGAATCATTTGCGTTTCGGCTGTCTCGTTACCACAGCGGTCTTTTGCTGTATAGGTACGTGTGATATCGTAACTGTAGAAGTCACATTTTGTAGGATCATCACCTCTTGTTGATTTCTCTGCGATGGTTACTTGTGGATTAGGATCGCAGTTGTCTGTTGCAGTGATGTGCTTGCCATCAAATATGGTGTCGGCACAACTCAATACTGTATCTGCAATGACAAAATCAAATGTAGGTGCAACGGTATCCTTGACGTAGATGACTTCTTCGCATGAGATGTCATTCTTCTTCAAGTCTATGACATGGTAACTTCTAGTGACTACCATATTACAGCTATCGTTGGTGATAGAGTCGTTGTAGTAGAAGGTGCTTGGATCCATCTTCTTCTCATTGGAGAAGGAACCTCCAGCTCGCTTGAACTCATCGAAGGTCTTGTATGGCGCTGGAATATCATCTACACATGCAAATACTTTTCCGTCTAGGTCGCCTGGACAGTAAAGTGTGTCGATGATCCAGTCTGTTACCGATATAACTTGAGAACAAGAGTTGCTGTTACCTGACTTGTCTGTATAGATCCAATGGATGATTGTTTCTCCTAATGGATATACACTCTCAAGTGGTTGGTGATCCTCTCTTTCTCCTACGGCAATGATTGTTCCGTCACATACATCTTCGTATGAAGGGATCTTCAATCCTGCATCGACTGCTTCTTGATAGGTAGCTGAATCGAAGTAGGTTGAGCTCTCTGTAATTTGAATTGTGATAGTGTCTAATGCTTCACAATCAGGCATTGGAGGGAAGGTATCCACTACTATTACGTTTTGAGGACACTCTTTCTCTGCAGTGCTGAAGATGCTTGTGAACTTCCAAGTGATCATTGTTGTGTCTCTTGGATATGCATCGGTCATTGCTTTGCCATCCATACGTGTAGGTACGCCAGGTACATCTGTGTCGGTACATGCGTCTTTAGCAATTGGCGTTGGCAATGACACTGTTCCTTCTGGTATTTCACATTGATCCAAACCAAGATATAAGGTTGTATCGTGAATGTTCTTACAATCGAATACTGGTTCGATATCGCTCTGGATGAATACAGGCTGCCAGCAGATAACCGTGTCGGTAGAGTATTCGCTGATGAATGTCCAGTCGATGGTGTCGCGACCCACTTTGTAATCG
>CACZUS010000128.1 GCA_902784425.1 uncultured Bacteroidales bacterium | reverse complement strand
AGTGATTGCACCGTAGACAGGTTAGTTTTTTATAATATAAATTCCTTTATGTCAAAAACTTGAAAATTTTTAGAGGCCGTTCTGCACACCTGTATGTTGAAAAGCAAAGTCGTAGTTGAAAGTTTCTCTGACTAGATATGTTTTCATTTTTTCGGATAGCCAACTAAATCTATACTTTTTAGGTGCGATTTGGTTGGCTATCGGATATTTTGACGGAATAAGTCGTCGGCAATGATTGGGTTCTTTGCTGGTTGTTAGGCTGGCACCGTAGAGACGCAATGCATTGCGTCTACATGACGATGGTCGTTCCTCGATGTGGATATTGTGGAGTTTATTCGAAGTGAAAATATTTATGCTGTCAACCTTTTTGCTAATTCAAACCGATTTTCTATTTTTGCATAGATATAAAGCAATAAAAATCAGATATGTGCAAGGTAAGAATAATAGAGACACCTGTACATATCATATATAACAGACATATAAAAAGCATTTTGGCTTTTCATTCTTCTTGCTGAAAATTTGGCGATTTTAAGGTAAATGGAGATGATAGGTTAAGATTGCTCGCGCTTAGGCGTGGGCTTAACTTATTTCTGCATTTACGGGTTACGCCAAATACCTCAGCAAGCGGGAACAATGTTAAAGTTCACGCTTTTTTTATGTACTTATAGGACGAGCGAGTAATTTTTAAACAACAAAAAGTATGAATAGATTGAAACGATTATTATTCTTTTTAATGACATGTACTGTTTTGACAACATCAGCACAAGACGTTATTGTAAAACGCAATGGAGATGAACTTCAATGTAAAATTTTGGAAGTTAGCAAGAATGAAGTAAAGTACAAGCGTTGGTCGAATTTGGATGGACCTATATTTGCAGAAAAGAAGTCTGATATCTTTATGATTAAATATGAGAATGGAGAAAAGGACGTGATGGCCTATGAAGTTCCCGCCTTGGATACCGCCATATCTATTCCAAACTTGTCATTCTCAATGCCAAATGAAGTCATAGTAGCTGATCCAACTCCGATTTCAAATATTTATTTGAAATACAAAGCTTTTGGAGGCAAATCTGGCATAATCAAGTGGGGACACCCACAAACGAAGGAACAGGCTCAGAACATCTTTACAAAAGATTGGCTCGATTACAAAAAAGCAAGAAAAAACGAAAGAGCGGGTAAAATAATGGTTTTTACGGGAGGTCCATTGTTCCTTGGAGGATCATGCTGGATAGTTCCATATTCAATTGCATGTAAGGAATATATAGATGCAAAAAGAAATTATGAAGAGATTACGAGAATGTATGATATTTCTTTAGAACATGATATATATAAACTTTCATATGCTAACGAAGAAAAGCTTTGGGCGGCAGATTGGAGAAGGACTTGTGGTTACCTCATGATAGGTGGTCTTGCCACTGGCACACCACTACTGATATTCGGCATCATAAAGGCGAAGCGTGGACATAGTAACGCCATTCAAATTGTTAACAAGCACATAGATGAGTATGAACAGATCCAAGGTAAGACAAGCATGTCTAAGCCTGAGTTCAACATCGATTCACGTGGTAATAATATAGTATTTTCACTTACATTCTAACTTTACATGAAAAAAGCTTTATTCTTAATTTGTGCTCTATGCTCAATACCAGCGATGGCACAGGATGTTATTATAAAACAAAACGGTGATGAAATTCAGTGTAAACTACTTGAAGTTGGTACAGAGAGTGTCAAATACAAAAGATGGACAAATCAGAATGGACCTACTTTTGTTGAAGAACGGGAAGAGATTTTCATGATTAAGTATCAAAATGGAGAGAAAGATGTATTTTGGGTGAAACCTACACCCCAATCTAATATTGTCACTGATAAGTCACAGATAATCACAATCCCTAATTTGAAGTATGATAAGGAATACGAGTCTGGCTTATCTTTAGGAGGCATGGCTCTTTCAGTAGAGCAGGCGCAATCCATTATGGGGGATGACTGGAACGAGTTCACCATGTATAAAGAGAAGAGAAAAAAAGGTAAGCGGCTTTTGATTTTGGGAGGTATATGTAGGGCGATGAGTGTTGGAACCATGATAGCAGGACTTTATGGTGGTGAACCTCCCCTTTTGATAGTTACTGGAGGGTTGAGGCTAACAAGCACTCCTCTCTTCGCGTTGGGTATAGTGAATCTTGTAAAAAGTCAACATGGATGCAACCAATTGGTAGAAAAACACAATTCGCGAACAACAGGATTCAATTCCCAAATTGATCTTGAAATAGGTATAAACGCATTATCATTACGAATGAGTTTTTAGCAGCCGCAATGTCGCCGAATAATCTGTAAATGTGCGTGTTGCGAAAGCCGTTGCGTAGGTAGAAGGCATGGCGTCGCTTACGTTGGACTTATTTAAACTGGATGGAGTTCAATATTTCATCAACATACTTAGTTGATTTCCCGTCATCATAGGATGACAATACACACGACTCTCCGTCCTCATCAATATATTTACAGATGCGGTACAAGCATTTGTTCCCATTTATGGATTGCACACCTCGATCCACGTCGTTCATAGAGACCTCCTTATGTTCTTTCTTTTTCCAAACTTCCCAATGACGGTCAAGATTTGAGAAAGAGCTATCTGCCTTGTATTCAGAACACAAGGTGACTATACTGTAGCAAGGATCAACCTCGTTCATAAGATCATAAATATAAAGGTCTTTCGTCCGCACCCCCTGCAACATTGTACAAAAAGTTTTAATCATACTTAAAACTCTTCCAAATTTTTACAAAAGTTTTAATTGTATTTAAAACTTTCATATATTTGCACAAAAGTTTTAAATACATTTAAAACATTCGACAATGAGCAAGAGAAGGGAAATCATAGAACGGAACGAGTATACATCTCGCATACAGCCATTTATAGGCAAGCAGATTATAAAAGTGTTCACAGGGCAACGTCGTGTGGGTAAGAGTTGTTTGCTTCAACAAATCATGAACAAAATCAGTCTCACACAACCTGACACAGCATTAGTTTATATCAACTTAGAGGAATACGAACTCTCAAAAATCAGAACCGATGAGCATTTGCATCAATATATCACCACACACACATCTCCTGATAAAAAGACGGCTTTGTTCATTGATGAAATACAGAATGTCAATGGCTTCGAGAAAGTCCTCCGTTCACTCTTACTTAACGAATCTTTCGATATCTATGTGACAGGTAGCAATGCCAAAATGCTCTCAAGTGAGTTGGCAACTTACCTGAGTGGTCGTTACATAGAAATACCTGTTTATGGCCTTTCGTATCCCGAATTCATTGAATTTAACAACATTGCCGATTCTGATCAAAGCTTTGAAAAGTATGCACGATTCGGTGGACTGCCTTTCCTTCGTCATCTTCCTCTTGAAGAGTCAATCGTCACTGATTATCTGAAATCGGTTTATTCCACCATCTTATTTCATGACATAACCGAACGGTATCAAATCCGTAACACTTTGTTTTTAGAAAACTTAGTGAAATTTCTTGCGGATAATGTTGGTTCACTTTTTTCGGCAAAAAACATCAGTGATTATCTGAAATCGCAGTTTTCAACATTGTCAGTCAACCAAATACAAGCATACGCAGGTTATCTATGCAATGCATTTATGCTTCATAACGTGAAACGATATGATTTAGCAGGCAAGCGGATGTTTGAAGTAGGAGAGAAATACTATTTTGAAGACCTAGGGATACGTAACGTGTTGGTGGGATACCGGTCCAAAGATAAAGGGAAGATACTTGAGAATCTGATTTTCAAGCATTTGAAATATTTAGGATATGATATAAAGGTGGGAAATATGAATGGACAGGAAATCGATTTTGTCGCTGAAAAGAACAATGAGCGCATCTATATACAGGCTGTCCTTGCCATAAATGATGAAGAGACGGAGAACCGTGAATTTGGCAACCTATTGAAAATCAAAGATAACTATCCCAAGTACGTCGTCACATGGAATGGCTTCGAAGGCAATACATACGAGGGAATTGAGGAACTTTCCGTTCGCCAATTCTGTTCAAGAAAAGATTTCTGAAAATAAGAATGACAATATGAATATACTGATTATCAATGGAAGTCCGCGCAAGAAGGGACTTATATCACAGATGCTGGGCATCATGCAGGAAGAGGCTCAGTCGAACAATATGACAGTGGAGACGGTCAATATCATGGACCTCGAGATGAAGCCTTGCATCGGTTGCATGGTCTGTCGAACCAAAGAGAAATGTGTGTTACCCGAGGATGACACGCTGAAGGTGCTGGAAAAACTGCGTTGGGCGGATACCGTCATCATGGGAGCGCCTTGCTACTGGGGCAACATCCCCGGACAGATGAAGGTGTTGTTCGACCGTCTGGTCTATGGCATGATGCGAGACACACCCCGTTTTCCCGAACCCCTGATGAAGGGGAAGAAATGTATCCTCGTCAGCACTTGCACCACACCTTGGCCGTTCAACATCTGGTTCAAGCAATCACGAGGTGCCATCCGTGCCATGCGTGAGATATGCCGCTATGCTGGATTTAAGATTGTCAAGGAGATTGAACGGGGAGGTACAGTGATGAAGTCCCAACTGACGGACAAGGACAGACAGAAGTGCATTAAGGCGATTGATAAGGTGAAGTGAAGATTCCTGTAATGGTTAAGCTTACAAGGAATGTACAATCAAGAAAAATTTTATCCGACAACACCTTTATCACGATAAAAATGACACTCCGACACACTTTTATCACGATAAAAATGTAATTCAACAACATTTTTATCAAGATAAAAATGTAATTCAACAACATTTTTATCAAGATAAAAATGTCACTCGACAACACTTTTATCGAGATAAATTTTGTTGGTTTGAATTAAAAATCTATTTTATCGCTATGAATCAAATAGTTACAAAAATTCAGAACGTGCCATTGTATGGGTTAAGTACGTATCTGCGGACGAGGGGAGAGGTGACAAATAATGGAGAATGAAAACTTATCTCCTCCTTTCCCAATGTGATACTTGTCACAAGCCCATGATAGAGGGTTACTGCATAGATGACGGAGCGGAGCATTACTGTTCTGACAAATGCCTTCACGATCAAATGACAGATGAAGAGTTTCAAGAGATGAGTGGGGAAGATGGGACTTCCTATATCTCTAATTGGTATGAGGATTCGATGACGTATAAAAGTTTCTGAAACGTTTTTTTTCAACTCTCGATTATTTCAGCAACCGATTAATCTGCCTCTCCGTAGCATTTGGCAATAGGTGTTTCAGGTGATTGAACATCCGCTGGTACGACTCTTCGGGTGTCCGTTGGCAGCGGCAGGCGGAACGACCCAGCAACTGCTCGGGTGTGGTGAGCAACGACCAGCCAAAACCATATTCATTGCCATGCTTGTCGGTGGGATAGACAAAATCCTCGGTGATGATGTAACAAGCCATCTGCAACCGGGTGATATAGGCGTCGAACTTACTCCGCATCTTCGGTCCGGTAAAGCCACAAGCTGCCCGCAACTCACGGGTGATCAGACTCCCATGCTCCTGAAGTGTCAGCACGATCGTCTCCTCAATGCTTCCAGGCTCCAGCCGTGGAGTCTGACTGCGACGCCAGTTGTAGAAGTCCGGCCACCATTCGAGACTGAGAAAACCAGCCTTGCCAGCGAAGAACTTGCCATAAACGCAGTCGCTCTCCGTGATGACTGTACCCTTCCATGTCCACAAGGGCCACTCCCAACTTCCATCGTCGAACTGCACGTAACGGCAATCCTCGTCCATCATTCCCTCGGCGCAGAACCCCGGTATGCCACTCTCCAGCAAGGGGAGGAACCCAATCTGTTGGATGCACTCCATCAGTTCCGGACAAGAGTGAATCATGCCAAGTTCACCCTGAGAACCATTTTTCTCGTAATAGTTTTTGAAGAAGTCAGTCATGTTTTCCATAAGCACGAATCGAATTGTATGTAAAGATATGGTAAAAAAGAAGAATGGAAGGACTTTCCCCCTTAAAATTAAATGCGAGCGTGGTATATCCGTAAACCACGCCCCAAAACTTGTGAAACTACCTTCTGAGATATAACTTTGCATTAAGATGCGAAACGTCTTAAATCAACCGTTAAACTGAGATGAAACTGACAGAAGAACAAATAGCAGAGACCAACAGTGAGTTATCAGCGCAGTCGGTATATCGCGAGCTGAAGCAATCGAATGATTTCATCGGCTTCGCTCGATGTTTCATTTTCAGTACGGAACATCATGTGGCACGCAATTCCTTATGGATCCTCACCAAGGCGACGGATGCGGAGCTGGCGCAGTTGCAGGGAATGTTTCACGAGTTGACCGCCCTCGCCATGCATACGGGCGACTCTGCGGTAAGACGCCTCTCCCTGAACATTGTGTTGCGTCTCAAGATGGAAGAGGAGGATCTCCGGACCGACTTCCTCGATTTCTGTTTGGAGCACATGATGGATGTTCGTGAGTTCCCTGGCATCCAATCCCTCTGTCTCAAACTTGCTTTCCGCATGTGCCAATTCTACCCCGAACTGATGGGAGAACTAAAACGTACCCTGGAAGCCATGGAAAATGAAGTAAGTATGAAACAGGAAATCAACCCTCAAGAGACCAATCGGGCGTATGCCTTCGAGATGTGGATGAAGTCACCCATGCCAATGGTGACACTCACCAAGACCTTCGACGTGACCCGTCTCCTCAAGCAAAGCAAGAGGGGAGGGTGGAAGTTCACCATGCTCCTATGCTGGTGCATCGGTAAGGCGGCCAGTCGCATCAAAGAGTTTCGGATGCTGCCCGAAGGTGATAAGCTGTACCGATACGACCAACTTGCCATCGACGTGATCGTGAAGAATCGCAAGGGAGGCATCAACTCATGCAGCATTCCCTACACGGATGATTTGCAGCAGTTCAATGCGGAGTATCTATCACGGGCGCAGAGGGTGAGCGCATCCTGCGAGAGCATCACCATAGAGGATGCCATGGTGATTGGCACCTCTGCCATGGTGGAGACGGAGCTCGACAGTATTGTCAACCAGTATAGCGGAGTCTTCAACAACCCGATGGTGATGTGGGGGAAATACCGCAAAGGATGGTTCAAGACCACATTACCCATCTCGTTCCAGTTCCATCACACGCAGATGGACGGCGGTGATGCCGCAAGTTTCTTGGAGGAGTTGCAGCGGTGTATTAATGAGGGAGGGAGATAGGCTGAGATACGATTGAATTAATATGCACAACAATTCTGT
>CACZUS010000127.1 GCA_902784425.1 uncultured Bacteroidales bacterium | reverse complement strand
AACATAGAGCAGTGTGAGCAGACACAGCGGAACAAGGGTCCACAACACCCATTTGATGGATCGACGGTCGATATTGGAATAGTTCTCCATCAACCGCTTGTCAAACCGCCGGATGAAATAGCCATACCATGCTAATTGTGCAACGACTCCAACAATGGTGGCGACATAGGCAAACGTGTAGAGTTTAAAGGATAACACCCCATAGATATCGTTCAATGCACATAGCACATAAGGCAGAAGAATGACGGGGGCAATCCATTTCTTGGACATCCGACCCAAAAGCACTGTCGAGCCAAACACCATCGACAACGGAAGAATGGCAAGGTCTAAATACTCCATCAGCGTGTTATAGTTCGGATACGTCTTCCCTATCTGGTAATAACCACATTGGGATTGAAAGAGTTCCGGAATGATCCACAAACAATAATTCACGACGTAAATCATCAAAAGCCAGCCAAGAGATTTGTGTATGGCGGCAGTAGCCTTGTTGCGTTTAGGCTGCAGTTTGGGCATGATGATAAACAAGAACAGGGCATTGACCAAGAAATAGAAAATGATTCCGCCCTGCACCAAAATTCCCAAATATTCAAAAGAAGGTATGTAGATATTCATCTATTTATCATTTATAACACAACACAAAAATAATAATTTCAGCAAAAATAAAACCCATCCCCGATAGGCTTGCCTATGTTTTAGAAAGAAAACAGTCGAAAGTTGCCTATGTTTTAGAAGAAAAATGACTAAAAGTTGCCTATGTTTTAGAAAGAATATTATATATTTGTATCGGTATATCAATTAATTAGCTATGTTTAATAGGAATTTGATTTTACAGTTAAGAAAATGGCGAGAAAACGCAAATCGGAAGCCATTGGTTCTTAGAGGTGCCAGGCAGGTAGGGAAGACCACATTGGTCAAAGAGTTTGGCAAAGAGTTTGATGCGTTTATATCATTAAATCTAGAGAAAGACGATGCTAACGTGTTCAGAAGATTCACCAAAGTAGAAGAGGTTTGGCAATATGTATGTATGAAACATCATTTGGTGCAAGACAGAAATAAAAAAGTACTTTTATTCATAGATGAGATTCAGGAGGAACCATCGGCAGTGGCAATGCTCCGTTATTTTTATGAAGATATGCCGTGGGTTTATGTAATAGCGGCAGGCAGCAGATTACAAAGTTTGACAAACAAACACCTCTCTTTCCCTGTGGGCAGGGTGGAGTATCTGACCTTGCGTCCTTTTTCTTTCGTTGAATATCTAGAGGCGAAAGAGGGTTCTGAATGGGCGGATATGCTTCACAACCTATCTGTACCAGAGATGTTGCATGAGGATATGATTGCTTCGTTCAACACGTATGCTTTGATAGGAGGTATGCCAGAAGCCGTGTCTGAATATATTCAAACGAATGATGTGGAGCGTTTATCACGTATCTTCAACTCATTGCTTAAGGGATATAATGAGGATGCTGAGAAGTTTGTAAAAAGTGAAAATCAGGTGAAGATTTTAAGGCATGTATTGTCCACTGCGTGGTATTCTGCAGCAGAAACAATCACCTTCGACAAGTTTGGAAACAGCAGTTACACATCCACCCAAATACATGATGCGATGGATATTTTGGAACGGGCATTTATTCTTTCGTTGGATTATCCTGTAACTGCAACCTCAGCCCCAGCAATACCAGCCAAACGACGTTCTCCTAAGTTGATGATGGTGGACAATGGGTTAACCAATTTCATTGCGGGCATTCAGTTGGAATATCTTAAAAACAAAGATTTGCTTGACACCTGGCGTGGTCGAGCTGCAGAACATATTGTAGCACAAGAACTTCGCACTGTCTTAGATGCTCATTATAGAGAAAACCAATTTTTCTGGGTACGAGATAAAAAAGGGGCATCAGCCGAAGTGGATTTTATTTGGCAGTATGGCAACAGCATAATACCAATAGAGGTAAAGGCAGGAACCAATGCTCATCTCAAGTCGATTCATGCATTTGTGAACAACAGTGACCAGCACATTACCGCAATTAGAATCTGGAGTGGCGACTATAGTGTGCAAGACATAGCTACTCCGGCTCCGGAATGCAAACCATTCCGGCTCATCAATCTACCATTCTATTACGTCGGACAGATAGACAAAATCATAGAAAGAAATATCTATGGGTCGTAGAGACGCACGGTCGTGCGTCTCCACGACCGTGCGTCTCTACGGTTGCGTGGTTCCACAAATTTGCGATAAATAATCACAAAAAAACGATGCAAAATTTAATCCATCTTTCATACAAATAAAAAAACAGTGAATTTTTATATCATATCTGCAATTATCAATTATTTTTATTACATTTGAAACAATTTAATGGGGTTTCATAATGCTTTATGCATTTTTAATTTATTTGATATGGTATATTTAAATTCTTACAAGACAAGGTTTTTATTGTTCATCCTTGCATTTTCTTTTAGACCCGTATTGGCCAATTTGTCCATCACGGAGATTATGCAAAGCAATTTCGGTGGGGTGTTAGACTACTACAACGAGTTTCCAGACTCCTGGGTGGAACTGTATAATAACAGTGAGCAAGATATCTCTATAATGGGATATTCTATCTCAAAGGTCAAAAATATCGACTCTGCCTATACTATTCCTATCGAATTGACTGTGCCAGCCAATGGCTACAAGCTCATCTATTGCGACAAGGAGAATAAAAAGGAACATACTGATTTCAAGTTAAACTCAGACAAGTCGGGAACGGTCTATCTGTGGGACAACACCGGCACATTGGTGGATTCGCTGCCCTATCCTGAGATGATCTCTCCAGAGGTTTCATGGGGTCGTCTGCCCAATCTGCCTGATAGTTTATCACATTTCAGAATCCCCACTCCCGAAAAAGAAAACAACAACACGAATTGTGAGAGAGTGATGAAAAAGGTGGATTTCTCGGTTGAAGGAGGTGTCAAAGACGCCCCGTTCTACTTAAAACTGAGCTTGAAGGAGGATGCACCCAAGGATGCCGTTATCCGATACACAACAGATGGCAGTGAACCGACAGAGAACAACGGCTACATCTATCGAGATTCTTTCTACATTGGTGTAACGACGGTTGTAAGAGCCAAACCTTTTAGCGACAGTGCAATCAGCAAGATCAGTAAGACGAAGACCTACTTTTTTGATCTGAAAAACGATATGCCTATCATCAACCTCGTTTGTGACGATGACTATCTATATAGTTCCAACATAGGCATTTTATCCCATGCCACCACATATGCATCGACTCATTCCGACAACCCGCCTAAACGTTCATGGATGGGCAACTACAACTATTTGTACAATTGGCGTCGTCCGATTAACGTGGAGTACTATTCAGGCGACACGTTAGGTGCCGATTTCAATCAATTGTCGGAGACCCGTGTGAGCGGCAACGTATCCCGTGGGAATGCTGTAAAATCAATGGTTATTTACGCCAACAAACGGTTTGGAGACAAGCACTTCAAAGGCGTCCTGTGGGAACATTTAAGACCCAACGCCGACAAACAGAAGAGTCTCGCCATTCGTTCATCGATTCAATCTGGGCATAAAGAGTCAGAGGCCATCAAAGATATGCTTTCACAAACAGCAATCGGTCGATTCTCTAAGTGTTATGATGTTGATTTTCAAGCACAACGAAATGTACAATTATGTCTCAATGGCGAGTTCAAACAGATTATGCATTTACAAGAGCGTGACGATGAAGATATGATTTGGGCCAACCACAAGGTGAGCGATATTGAGTATGTGGAGACCTTCACTGGCATCTACGACGACTGGATTGAAGAAGATTTGTATCCCAACTATCTCCATTTCAAGGAGACATTCGAATCACCTAGTTCCACTTACGAGCAGATGGCCGAAGTGCTGGATATCAACGCATTCATGAACTATGTATCGACACAAGCCTACTTCGCAAATATTGATTTTCCATACAATAATGTTGCAATATGGTATGATAAACAGGGAACCAAAAAATGGCGTTGGATCATGAAGGATCTGGATGGCACAATGTATGATCCCCTATATCCATATTATAACTTTCTATTGAGGGTGGAGCCGTATGAATATTTTGATTGGGCGAATAAAGAGAGTGCATGCGAAGTGTACATTAAAATGTTCTCTTTGGAAAAATTCAAGCAGCCATATCTTGACAGAGCGTGCGTCTTAGCAGGAACAGCCTTCTCTAAAAACACCATTCATTTCATGTTGGATAGTCTTGCCTCGGATGTGGCATTGGCAATGGATAAATCAGACCTGCGAGATTTCTTGGAAGATATGGAAGAGTATTATGAATGGAACGAATACCGTCA
>CACZUS010000126.1 GCA_902784425.1 uncultured Bacteroidales bacterium | reverse complement strand
GAGGCCACACACTGCAAGAACCTGTTTTTCAGGAACCACAAGGGCAACAAGCACTACCTCGTCATCTTCGAGTGCATGCACCAGATGGACATCCACGACCTTGAGCAGCGTCTGCACCAAGGCAAGCTCACCTTCGCCTCGGAGGCCCGCATGGAGAAATACCTCGGCCTGAAGCCCGGCAGCGTCTCCCTTTTCGGCCTCATCAACGACGAAAACCACGAGGTACACCTCTTCATCGACAAAAACCTCCTCAACGCCCCTCGCTTAAGCTTCCACCCCAATGACAACACGGGGACGATTATCATAAGCCAGGAGGACTTTATTAAGTTCTTGGAGGCTATGGGGAATAGTTATGAATTTATTGAGCTTTATGATTAGCCCCACCTACGATATCCGACAATGTGAGGTGTATTGTTTCTATAATTATCGCTGTTAAGTTGTTCCGTATATTCACAATAGGGATAGTTGGTACAACCAACGAACCAGTGTCCATTTGGTCCTCTTCGTTTTACAAGAAATCCGCCACAAGAAGGACATTTTGTAGGATTTAATAGAATTGTTGCGTCACGCAAAGTGTATTTGCATTTTGGAAAGTTTGAACAACCCACAAAAGCTCTACCATCATGTTCTACTTTTAAAAGGACGCCAGTTTTACAACAAGGACAATTTGTCTGATTCTCATCTGTTTCCTTTTTAATTGAAGCAAAACACACCGATTTTGATTCTGAAAACTCTTTAAAAAATGGAGAGGGATTTTTGTTGTCAGTAAGAACAAAAACTCTGTTTTTAGTACGAGTTATTGCTACATAAAATAGCCGTCGTTCTTCTGCAAACTTAAAACTATCAGCATTCGTCAGAACCAGATTCAAAACATCGTCATTGGCAATCTGGTTTGGAAAGCCAAGTTTATCATTCTTAAAATTCAAAACTATCACATTGTCGGCTTCCAATCCTTTAGATTTATGTACCGAAAGAAACTCTATCTTTAATTCGGGCATATACAAATACTCTAGTTTCTCGTGCATATATTCATAGACGATTTTGAACAAACCAGTCTTCTTAACAATGTCCAAATCATAGTTTGTCCTTCCTAATATCAAGATAGATGAATTTGTCCCAAATTCAGAAACTATTTTGTTTATCGTCTTTTGAAGAACCTGTTTTGGTTCATCATCAAAGCCCCAGAAAACAAGCGGATACTCCAAATTCTTATCAGAACGCAAATCTTTCCTTAATTGGAGAGGATTTTGAATAATGAAACGGGAAGCCTCGTCAATAAGTTGCTGAGAGTTTCTATAAGTTTTTTCAATTTTCAATATTTTTGTGTAACCAAAATACTTCTCAAAATCAGTAAACAAAGATATGTCGCTCCCTGCAAAACGATAGATCGACTGCCAGTCATCGCCCACACAGAAAACTTTTGCATTGGTTCTGTCGGCAATTGCCTTAAGAAAATTAAAGCGAGATTTTGAGATATCCTGATATTCATCAACAATTATGTATTGATAATGCGGAATGTCACACCCAAGAACCACTTTATCAGCAGCATTGTTAATCATATCAGAGAAATCAATTGCTTTGTTCGCAGATAAATAGTTCTGGTATTCTAACAAAAGAGTTTTTATTATATTTAAAAATAAACTGGTTCGTTCACTTAGGAACACATTATCCTCTTTGGTAAAATAATTACGCCTTAATGTTTCGATTTCATCTATCTTGTAATTATTTGACTTAAAAAGAGTAATAAAAGTGCAACATAGTTTGATAAACTCCGAAAAATACTTGTTGCTTTTGCTTGCATATACCGTATTGAACACATCAGTGAAGTCCCTATTCTTGAACTTAATTCCATTGGTAAGCAATAATTCTTCAAGTTTTTTCAGTAATACTCCTTCTGAACTATAGTAGGAATAAGTTTCTATTAATTTGGTATTGTTTTCCGCATGAAATTCTCTTTTCCAACGAATACTGTCTAAATACTTTTTCTCCTCAACTGGGGAAAGCCATGGAACCGTATAATCCTTTGAGATTCCAAAATGTTCCAAATAGATGTCATAATCTGTTAGATAAAAGTCAGGACGATATGCCTTTCGCAAAGGATCAGCACTTTCATATGGATAGAGTCTTTCATACTCATAATTGACACCATGCATGAAAAGATAGTTAGCAATCTTTGTTTCTTCAAGGCTTTTAACTTTCTCATTGTTTAAAGTGGTATATACCTGCGCTTTTTCAGCACTTTTATCACGAATAAAATTCTCGCGTTCGTATTTCGATTTAAGTGTTTCAAGATCCGCGGTCTTTTCTTCCTCGTACAATTCTCCAAGCGATGAACAATCCTCCAATCTATCTGGAATTTCAAGATAGTAAGTAAAATACTCTGTCAAGCTTTTTATAAGGTCGGGATATTTCAAAAGTTCCTTCTCAAAAAAGTTATGAACAAACCGACTAAGTCCATCGTCATCAGAAACTTCCGGTCTATAACCATCTGCATTTTTGATTATATCAAGTCCGAGTTTGTGGAAAGTTGTGGCTTCTGCATTAATTCCAAGTTTTTTCTGAATCCTATCTGTCATTTCCTGAGCCGATTTCCTTGTAAAAGAAATCAGGAGTATGTCTTTTGGATCAACTTTCTTTATTTCGCAAAGATACTTAACTTTTGCCGCAATAGTCAGCGTTTTTCCACTACCTGCGCCTGCAAGAACAAGTATTCTATCTTCATCTGTAATTACTGCTGCCCTTTGCTGCTCATCCAATGATTTACCATCTATATTTGAGAATAAATCATCATATTTGATTGATTCTGACCGAATATAGTTTTCGTTTGCATTATTGAAATAATTGTGAAGAGAGCCATACACTGTCTTAAATCGTTCAACTTCAGTATGTTCAATATCGGTTTCTCGAACATCGGCTTTATTTATCTGCAATGAAAGTTCATGCCATTTCTCCTCAAAACACCTTTCTATATTATGAGTAACATATTGATTTGTAATTACGGATAGTTCTGTAAAAAATGCAGATACTTGTTCCGAAAGTTCTTTTACTATTTCTTTTCGCCTGATTTCTGCATTGGATTCTGAGATAGACTTATGAAGGTGTTTATAAGTTTCTTTAAATTGTAGAATTCCAGCATACGCATTATTCTTATTAGATAAGTGGTATTTCGAAACATTTGAATATAAGTTATGCCATTTTCCCACAAAATCATTTTCCTCTGATTCAGAAACATAATGTTTTAGAATATTAACGTATTCAGAATTAAAAACGACTATTTGCCCATTTATGTTATCTAAATTCTGCTCTAATATCTTAGCTGTCTTTTTGCGTTTAAAAACAAGTAAAACAGCAATTAGACAGATGATAAATGCTACTATGATGAGAATTACATTGGGCATCTTTTATGATTCGATCCGCAAAAATAGTACTTTTTCATTCTTTCCCTCCATCCAAAACCAATTCCCCTTCTCTCTGTGCAATCTGTTTGGCGTTCAACTATTTCGTCAAACAATCACCTCAAAAATCCGCTTTCCGTTCCATTCAATCCATTGTGGCTCTGTGTCTTGCTTGTTTTTCGAGAAGTCGAAGGTGACGAGATAGCCTTCCTCCATGCCACGCGTGGCGAGATAGGCGGAAAGTTGGTCGCGGCCAAGTTCCTCGTATTTGTCGCCATGCCAAATCTTCAACTCCACGATATACTCCTGTTTGTCGTAGGTCACCACCAAGTCCATACGGCGGTTGTCGCGGGTCTGCGGCTCCACATAGTAGAATCCAATCCCGTTGATGATGGGTTTGAGGAAGGTAAGAAACAGCAGACGGCCTTCCTTTTCAAGGAAAGGCTCGGTGCTTTCGCGGTACTCCTCTCGCATCAGGTCGCGGAAACGAGTGACCACATGCTCCATATTGAGTTTGCCGTTTTGCACATAGTTCAGCACAAACGGAGAGATTTTTGTCCCCTGTTCGCGCATGGTCTTGTTGCCGAAATAAACGAACAAAGCCTCCTCAAAAATCAGGTTGTGGATCATCGTCTTGCCACGTTGGTTCTCACGAATATAGGAAAACATGTTGGCCAAGCGCACAATCGGGTCAACCATCGAATAGCTGTATTCCTGTCCGTTCACAACGATGGAATAGAGGAAATCGCGCAGTTCGGCGTTGTTCTCGATATTCTTGGAAAGGTCATCAATCAAGGTGACATTCTCGCCTTTTGCAATGATTTTCACGGCTTTCTTGGCCTTGATGTCCATACCCGTATGCACATCGTTCTCGTAATCATTGAGCATCTGGGCAATTTCCTCAGGATGGAAAGTCATATCCACGTTGAAATCGGTGGCAATGTTCCAAGGCGAATTGTATTTCTTTTCCGCATCGGGACGAAGTTTCAGTTTGAGGTTCTTGATGTCGTAAACGCCTGCGAGAACGACGCTGTGGAAAGTATAGTTCATGCCTTTGTCGTCACGTTTCAGATACAAATCTCGTAACATTCCGATAAAGCCTACAAAAAGTTGGTTGTTGCTACTTTTGTCCACCTCGTCAATAAGGACGATAACTGGCCGTGGAAACAATTGACAAAAAGTAGTGATTGCCTTAGAGAGAGCATCTAAATCTACTATCCCCTTATCTTTCCATACATCAATGAATTTCTCATCCTCGTTCTTATAAGCCAACTCGTATGCCATTTGTCTGGCAAACATTCTTGCGAACGATTCCTCATTCTTAAAAGGCTCATCTCCAATCCCTTCAAAACTAGTTTTGATAACCAGATATTTGTCTGAAAGCCTACGGCGAATGGTTTGCAACATCGTCGTCTTCCCATACTGCCGTGCTCGGTTGATGGTGAAATATTCACCCATCTCTATCAATTCTTCCACGGCTTTGAATCGTTTTTCCGTATCCACCATATAGTGCCTTTCAGGGTTGCAACTGCCTGTAACATTGAATTTTTTTCTCATATCAAATCCTTGATTAACTTTGCAAAAATACACATTTTCATCCATCTTTCATCAAATCCATCTTTTTTCGCTAACTTTGCGCCTAAATAGTAAACTTGTCAAATCATGTCACAAAACCGACAAAACATACAAAACCATCATTTGGCGTGGGCGGCTGCGCAACCGCGTCGCCGCCGGAAAGCCGCCGGTTGGCAGGCTTTCCTCAACCAAGAAAAAAGGTTTTGTCGGGTTTTGCAAGTTTTGTGATAAAAAAACACAACTGTTATGAATAACGAAGAAAAAATCAAGCAAGCCGCCGAAATCCTCTCCAAGGCGAAGAACATCGTGGGCTTCACTGGCGCCGGCACCTCCGCAGAGAGCGGCATCCCGCCTTTCCGTGGCGAGAGCGGCATCTGGAACCAGTACGATCCTAACTCACTCGACATCGACTTCTACTACCGCCACACCAAAGAGTCGTGGAAGATCATCCGCGAGGTGTTCTATAACTTCTTCAGCAACAAGGACATCAAGCCTAATCCAGGACATCTCGTCTTAGCCAAATGGGAGAAGGAAGGCCGCCTGAGTAGCGTCATCACGCAGAACATCGACGACCTGCACACCGTGGCGGGCAACACTGTGGTGTATGAGTTCCACGGCAACATGTCGCGCTTCGTGTGCACCAAATGCGGTCATAAGGTCGACGCCAAAAGCCTGACACTCACCGAGGAACCGCCCCGTTGTGCCCAGTGCGGCGGCCTAATGAAGCCCGACTTCATCTTCTTCGGCGAGGGTATCCCTGAAGATGCCTATTACGGCTCTGTACGAGCGGCCGAGAACTGCGACGCCTTCGTCATCATCGGCACTTCGGGACAGGTCAGTCCGGCCAACATGATCCCTGGCATCGCCAAACGCAACGGCGCAAAGATCATAGAAATCAACATGGAGCCTTCGACCTATACGAACTACATCACGGACATCTACCTTGAAGGCAAATCAGGCGAGATACTGCCTGCGATTGATGCCTTGATGACTAGGTAAACACCGTCTCGAACATCCTTCGGTAGGCTTCAACCTTTTTGTCAAATGATAATGGATAGGCTCTTGAAGATGAGGGTAATCGATATAAGGATAAACTATCTTCGAGAGCCACTTTTGTGTTGGGCGAAGGAATCGTATTGACGTTGAAATAAGTGCACACCTCGATAGTAGCTTTCTCGCCCGTTGTGGCGATGGCGTGGCATTGCGGCATCTGGGCAAGCAAAGCCCGAATATCGGTATGCTCGACGATTTCCAAATAGGCGTCAGATGCATTGTCTTTCAACCTGTTGACTGCCGTAGCCGTATCAAAAAGCGCTATGCCTTTCTCGTCCAGAAATGCCATGATTTCATTCATTTTGAAGCTCTTGTGTTCTGTATCCACGAAATGGTTCTTGTCGCCAAACCAAATTTGCCCTTCGATGCGCCAGTGGTCGTTGATGAAGTTGGGGTAGAAAAAGTCCAT
>CACZUS010000125.1 GCA_902784425.1 uncultured Bacteroidales bacterium | reverse complement strand
TTTAAGGACATGAAACGCTGGAAGACCATCATCCAGTTCATCATCACCGTGTTGACGGCCATTATCAGTTCATTTTTCGTACAGTCATGCGCCACATTGATCTGATTGTCGTCCACTGTTCGGCCACGCGCTCGAACCAGAACTTTCCCGTGACAGCCCTCATCCGCTGTCACGCGGAAAGGTTCGGATTCACGGGCTACCACTACTACATCACCCGCGACGGCCGGACCTACCAGACGCGCCACGAACAGTTGGTGGGCGCCCACGCCGTAGGCTACAACCAGCACTCGCTCGGCGTCTGCTACGAAGGGGGCCTCGACGAGCACGGCAATGCCGCCGACACCCGCACGCCCCGCCAGAAACGCGCCCTGCTGCGCCTGCTCCGTCGTCTAAAGATGGCCCATCCCGATGCCCGCATCCTCGGCCACCGCGACCTCCCCAACGTCCACAAGGACTGCCCCTGCTTCGATGCTCAGGATGAGTATTCAAGCCTGTAATCCTGGGTGCAGCGTCGCCATCCGAGGCATCGCCCTCAATGTCTAACCCACTAAAATCAAATGATTATGCATTACATCAGAGACCAACAAAAATAATAATGAGGACTAAGGCACCGCCCTACCCTCAATCATCAACAAGGGAGATTAACCACCGACTGGCTAATCTCCCTAAATTTTATCATTCTTCATTACTAACTTGTAACTTCTGTGTAAGTTGTAAGTTGCTATGATTGAAGTTTCTGTTTCTTAATTGCAGAATACACTCATTGTAAGCAATTCCTTTCTTCTGGGGATCCCTGATTGTTACAATTAAAATAGCCTTTTGCTCCAAACTTACAGAGGGATCAAGTCCTTTGCTGGTCATAAGAGAATCACGATATAGAGCTTTCATTTTTAAAGCCCATCTCTTTCCAGATGTAAGTATGTCCTCTTTATTACCTTTAGTCATCTCCTCCAATGAAACATGATACTTCTTAATTGGCTGAAACTTGAAAAAATCAGAAACCAAAGTTCTTTCTTTTAGGAAGGTGTCATCTTGATTATTCCTTGCTTTTGCATTATAGTTCGAAGGTTTTAGGATGTTATTTGTACCCTTAAGGCGATCTGCATTGCGTATTGTTTTAGCGACTGAAGGAGCGCCTGGCTGTACCTGTTCTACCGAATCAAACGTCTCAAGTTTTACATCAACCTCAGATTGGCAATACTCGACAGATTCATTGGGATTAAGAATTGGAGCCGTTGCAAGGGTAACTGTTATGTCGCCATAATAATAGCCATCCTCATTAACCATACTTTCAGGGAATGGAAAATCGATAACTTGGTAGCTATTCTCATTTGTTAAAGTCAAATCGAATACCATAGTACACTCATTTTCATCATTGTGTAAGATGTCCATACATGTTGAAGGTAGGCCATAACCGACCTCTGCCAAACGCTGTTTTGCATCCATCTTCATTTCTGAAGGATAAGATGCACTATGTACAATCATTGCTTTTACCAATAATGGTGTATATTTGTCATCCAGTAAGAATCTCAATGAAGCGGCTAAAGAACTAATGCGAGGCGTTGAGAAACTTGTCCCGGATGTTTCTGCAATATTCCCATAAATGGAAAAGGACTTGATACCTGTGTTTGTATTTCCGCCATACTGTACGACATCAGGCTTAATTAAACTCTGAGGACCAGGGCCAACAAGAGAAAACGGTGATCTGCAATTTGCATTGCCATCACTATCTGTTCGCTTTTCATGCGAGATAGAACCAACGACTAAACTATATATAGAATCTGCTCCTTCTGTTATTCTGCTAAGACTCTCAGGATTGCCATTACCTGCCGATTTGCAAATGATAATGTCATTTTCTCTTTGCAACTCATCTAAAGCGATTGCAAAATCTGAGAATTGGGTATCAGAAATAGGTACATCACATCCTTGTGATAAATTCCATACCTTAATATCAGAATACTTGTGTATATTTTCTTTGATATACGCAATTAATTCGCTTTCCCTAACGGATATTTCTGTAGTATTAACGATACAATCTAAAATCTTGCATGGCAAACTTCCTGTTACTTCTCGTCCAAGCAATTCGTCTCCATAAAGTAATACTCCTGAGACGAGAGTTCCATGACGCCGATTTATATCTTCGGGAGCAAATGGACAATCATCATCTGATAAAATCCAGTTTTTCAAATGGTCTATCTTCTCTACCCCAGAGTCAAGTAAACCAACAACAGGGTATTCGGCATTCGTTTCTGGCACCTTAACATCTAAATCGGCATCAGCATCTTCTGGTTGGTTTGTTATAACAAAATATGGCATTTTACGGATAGACAAGATACCATCCATTGTGGCCAATTTCTGAAGTACTTGTTTATTTGCACTTTTAATACTATACAGTTTCAGATTCTTTGAGTAATCCAATTTACACTCTTCCAAACTGTTTTCTGAGCAAAATGACAGGAACTGTTGCTCTAAAGATTTGTTTATACCTTCATCACAATAATCTACTAGGCGTACTTTGATTTCTTGGTTAACGATATCGTCATCAATATATGTGTGATATTGGGTTACTCCTTCAATTGTCGCTATAGCTTTCTTCTCGTCTTCTTTTATGTTCGCGTTACGATATTTTCCGAAACGACTCTTCATTTCACGCAAATCAGAAGTGTTGTCAATCTTTACCAACACCTTATTATAGTTGGTCATACCAATTACGTTTCGTTTTCTCGCAACATCAAACATTGAACGAACTCCACCACGATGTGACTTCGCGGTTGCTTCGTCATTTAGTTTGGCTTCAACTAGTATTGGGATATTGGTGTTCTGTCGTTGAGACAAAACATCTTCCAACAGATTCAGTTGCAAACAAACGTTTGTTCCGTTTTGTTTTACAACAGTATCTGTAACCCATTTGGGCAGTTGATTGCCACCACCACCTTCAGGCTTGAAATCATCTTGATCCTGACGCAGTTCTACTATTTGAATAGGAAGTTCTTTTGCCATATTTTATTTCTCCTTTGATAAAATGTTTTTTACTTGCCTCTGAGATATACATAGTGTCTCTGATATCAATGCTTGCGAGATGCCGTTTTGACTCAAATACAAAGCCAATTCGTCAACACTTGCATTATTATGATTGAAATTATATATGCCAACCAATAAATTTTCCAATGTGATTCTGTTTATTCCTTTGATGACACTAAGAGCTTTCACCTTGTTAAATATAGTTTTTATATCAGAAGGTGTATTCCCCTGCAATAGTTTGACAACGAATGCTATTCTTTTTTCATCATTCTTAAAATCACACTCAAAACTATCAATTAAGATGTTCACCAACTCTTTCATCAAATCATCATCAAGTAATCCAACCTCAATAGAAGTCTGGAATCTACGCCATATGGCCTTATCCAAAAGCTCGGCATGGTTGGTTGCAGCAATCAATATGCTAGATGCTGGAAAAGAATCAATATTTTGCAAAAGACTATTGATAACACGTTTTAGTTCGCCCAATTCGTGAGCATCATCTCTTGCTTTTGCTATTGCATCAAATTCGTCAAGGAACAGAATGCACGGTCTTGTCTGGGCATAATCAAATATTGATCTGATATTTTTTGCAGTATTACCTAATAGACTTGACACTAACGTATCAAGCCTTGCAATTAAAAGTGGCATTTTAGTCTGTTCTGATATGTAGTGCGCAATAGATGTTTTTCCACAACCTGGCCTTCCATACAATAATAAAGTCTTAGAAATGTCAATTCCTACTTTTTCCAAATCATCTTGATGATTTATTAATTCTATGAAATCTTCTATTTGTTTTTTCACGACACCAGAAAGAACGACCTTTGTACGTTCATGAGGTTCTGGAATAACTTCCACAATCTTCATTCTACTTTCGCTGTCAACAGGAATATTTCTAAATTCATCCATTGTAGAAATACCATTCCTGCTAACATCATTCACAACATCCAAAATGCATTTGGCCATCGCAGAATCTCCATCTTTTTCAAAACGATTAGCCAACCTGTTTGAGTAACTGACAATTTTTCTTTTGTCGTTGCTTAATCCACCTTCTATTATTCGCAATATTTCAGAATACATATATCTTGTTCTTATTTTTGTTGCAAAGATATGAAAGATTATTGAATGGTAAACTCAAATATTACATATTTAACATATAATTAACATATATCGTACTCAAATTAACTAATATTGAGCGCTTTTTATATCTTCGGTGACCATCAGGACGTGATGGCTTGCCGTCAGACTGGTTTCGCTATGCTCTGCGAGGGCTCTGTACAGGAGGTAATGGATATGACAGCTGCTGCTCACCTGGCATCTCTGGAGACTTGCGTTCCTTTCGTTAACTTCTTCGACGGTTTCCGCACCTCTCACGAGTATCACAAGATTGAGCTGCTCGACCAGGAGGATGTTCGTCCTCTCGTTAAGGAAGAGTACATCAAGCGTTTCCGCGATCGTGCTATGAGCCCAGAGCGTCCTATCACTCGTGGTACCGCTGAG
>CACZUS010000124.1 GCA_902784425.1 uncultured Bacteroidales bacterium | reverse complement strand
CTGCCCTCTTGAACTCTACGTGGTCTTCACGCTCACGGAGTTTCTGCAATTCTTCTATTGTAGTCATTGTAATCTCTAATTTTCGATGCAAAGATACAACTATTTTCTGAATTGGGCGAGATTCTTAAAAACATTCCTTTAAAAAACGTATATTTTTAATCGTAAAATTCCCTCAGACCGGTAAAGATTCCTCAAAACGAGGGGAAATAATCCTTTGCCTCTCTCATGGCATTCCCCTTACTTCAGCTTAGGTCTTCCTGTCGCGTTCTTGCTACCTTTAGGTCTACCGGGTTTCCTTTTCACTCCTTCTGTGCAGGCATTCTGTATCCTGCTGCGGAGGATGGAGGAGATGAAGCACAGGAAGAACTTGTTACCGATGCCGTTTTCCGTGGTTTTCTCTGTTTTTCCTTTTTCTTTCAGAAAAATAGTTGTATCTTTGTAGCGTCCTAAACAATATAAATATGTCTGCTAAGAATATCTTTGCTGGAAAAGGAATAAAGACAACCTTCGTTAAAATCTTATACGGAGAGTTGATGAAACGAGAGTTTGTTACCCTTGCAGATATTATGTGTTTGAAACGTAGATATCCTAAAGGGTACTATGATAATAATCCCAAAGCGACATTATCCAGAGAAATGTTTTATGGTGATTTGAAGAAAGCATCATCAGAACTTATTAAAGCATTGGAGCAGGTATGCCCTGGGTGTATGGAGGATAATGGAAAGACAGGTAAAGGCAAGGCATTCCGTTATGTTGGCGAAAAAGACGACCCTTTATCTGCCGAGCGTCAGGCTGTAGAACAAAAGAGGATTGAAGACTATGTCGAGTTTTGCAAGGCCTCTGCGGGTATTTTGCCTATGAGTTGGTTTTCCGCGTATTTTGAGAATACGCAGTTGTTGCTTGACACTAATAGAGATGTGGAAAGCGGGGCAAACCAGATATGCTCCAGTCTTGAGCAGAATCTTACCAATATCGATTTGCTTCCTGTCTTTTATAAAGCCATTACCGACAAGCAAGTACTCCGCTTTGCCTACCAGCGATTCGGACAGGAACCCTTCACACTGACCTTCCATCCTCAGTTTTTAAAGGAGTATAATGGTCGTTGGTTTGTATTTGGCGACGCAAACAGAGAACCCTTTAAAGCCTATAATGTTCCTTTGGACAGAATCGTCGGTAAGATTAGCGAAGTGGATGATGTGGAATACATCCCAGCCCCCAAGGGCTTCTATCAGGAGTTCTTCAAGAATATAATAGGTGTGACCCGCGAAAAAGGTGCCAAGGTTGAGAAAGTCCTCATTCGCACAAAGTCAGAATACCAGCACGGACTTCTGCTGACAAAGCCGTTGCACCATTCCCAACGAGAGACACTGCCCTTTGGCGAACACGGCGGCCAGTGGTATGGCGAAGTTCGCCTGACAATAGAACCCAATCGCGAACTGCGAGGTCGCATTCTCCTTTATGGCGAGAACCTTGAGGTGGCCAGTCCTCAGTCGTTGAGAGAGCAGATCAAAGACACACTAACGAAGCAAATGGCACAATATAGAGAATAGCAAAAACGTTTATCAGATATGAATAAAGATTTAGACCTACAGCCTAACGAGCAACAGGAAGAGAACTTGCTCTACAATGATGTATGTGAGATTATTGATAGGGCCAGAGTACGGGTGGCAACATACGTAAATACAGAGGTGTGTCTCACTAATTGGTATGTTGGAAAGCGCATCAAAGAGGATGTGTTGTTCAACAGACGGGCAGAATATGGAAAGAAAGTATTGCGAAGATTATCTGTCAGACTAATTGGAAAGTATGGCAATGGATGGGGATACGAGAAACTGAAACATTGTGTACGCAGTGCGTACCTTTTTTCAGAAAAGGACATCGTCTCCGCAACTCAGAGACAATTGACATGTCCCCATCAAAGTAGCCCAGTGCTATACAAAGTCCCCCGACAAGTAATTGTTGTCTGAGAAACTACAGCGTGCCATCGCCATCGCAAAAGAACACTATGCAGAGCAACTGGCGAATGCAAAAGACAAAACCCTCAATAGTGCTGAGACAAATAATGACGAGTGAAAAAACGGTTCCATGCAGAACGGAACCGTTCGTAAGACAAAAATGCTTGCAGCAATGAAGAATCGGTTGTACCTTTGCACCAACTAATGCTAAATGATAACCATTATGATGAACAGAGAGTTTTTGCAGGCTCATGGCTTCGAGGGATTCAAGACCATGGGCGAGTTGATGGATGGTGCAAGGACACAGATTCCTGCACGGAAAGGCGTTTATGTTGTGCTTCGTGAGAGCGAGTCTGCCCCACGGTTCCTGACTGAGGGAACAGGAGGCTTCTTCAAAGGGAAGAACCCGAATGTCTCTATTGCCGAGTTGGAAGCCAATTGGGTGGAAGGCACGCCCGTCGTCTATATCGGCAAGGCTGGTGGTGCTGGAAGTTCTGCCACACTCCAAAAGCGTATAGACCAATATCTACGTTTCGGACAAGGAGCAAACGTAGGTCATTGGGGAGGCCGCTACATCTGGCAGTTGGCCGATTCAAGAGACTTGATCGTCTGCTGGAAAACCTTGACCAATGAAGAACCACGTGAAGTGGAGCACAAGATGATTGAAGATTTCAAAGCCACCCATACAGGCAAAAGGCCATTTGCAAATCTGAAGGACTAATGGAATCCTGTCTAAACACAATTATAAGTGATTTTGTGACGTGTTGAACAGTTGCTCCAAAGTATCTGCCCCTTTCTTCGCTTTATCCAACATTCTGCACATTTCTTCTGCGACATCTGGCGTATACATGTTGCGAAACTGCCTTTTCTTACTTTCAATAAACATTTCCTTCTCTGCATCAGTCATAGCATTATTCTCCTTTGTTTCGTTAGTTTGATATTATTGCTGGTTTAAACCAACTTATCTCGTTATGTGGGTATATTATGGTCGTGCCTACTTTCTGACCAGTATGAGCTCGCAAAAACGTTGCAAAGGTACGAAAAAACTCCCAACTGTAGCCTTGAAATATTAAAAATAATTATTCTCAATCCTTTTTGTTAATGATTTCAACCGCTTATTAATAAATAATGTGTATCTTTGCACAATAAAAGTGGATTACAAGAACAAAGTTCGTAATTATTAACAATGATATATGAGCAACTTAAACTATAAAGAATTATCTTCACAAATCTCAGTATGGCTTCAGAATGTCTCCGATGGACAGGCACAGAGCATAAGCGAAGAATTAGTAGGAAAAGCGATGAATATCGTTATTTATCTTCACTCTAAGAATGAAGACGAAGTATTCCTGCAACTCTGTGCTCTAAATTTGTTAAATGCTGCAATAAAGACAGAAACGTACAAAGACCATTTGTCCTATGATTTAATAAAATCAAATGCTGCAAAATTGGTAACGGTTATTGATAGCCTTAAGAAAGATAATATTTCCTACTATTACAATAAAGAGGAGTATTGCTTGTATTTTGAACTTAGTGGAATTGTATTTAGTTTCCATCATGTTCCTTTTACAAGTGAAATTTTAAAAGCCAGCTTTGCCAGCCCAATTAGTTGGCCTGGTATTCGACTCCAGAAAATCGCTCAACTTCTGCTGAATTATGCTATCAGATCACTTGAAGATGACATCGAGATAAAAGCAATCATTGAAAAAGCGATGCCGGAAATAAATGAAAATAATGTACGAAACGATGCACAACATCTTTTGTCATATGAAGACAAAGATATAAGCATAAGCAAAAAAGACGTGACGTCGCTAAATGAAAAGTCTAACGAACATATAATCATTCCTGATGAAGTGAGGGTAAATGTTGCAAAAAACATACTTTCAATTATTAGACAATGTTGCACTCCTGATTCCGAAGGATGGTTTGATTTAGTTAAGATAGCTCCAAAACTCAAAGCAAATGGGGTTGATTACTCTCTTTTTGGTTTTCAAAAGCTTGCATTGTTTTTAGAGGCAATATTTGGTGATTCTATGCAAAGAAAAAATGTTGGCAGCACTATGGTATATCTGAAATTTCCTTTGGATTATACTGACAAGCCTACTGTTATTGCTGAAATTTCAAATAACGCCGGAACGAATCAAGATACTATTGGTATTTTGAGTGGGGTAAAGATTGGTGATGATGTAGAAATAAGCACCTATGGAATCTTAAAGAGTGGCATAATTAGTATATTGAACAGACAATTTGT
Source organism: uncultured Bacteroidales bacterium (assembly GCA_902784425.1). GTDB lineage: Bacteria > Bacteroidota > Bacteroidia > Bacteroidales > Paludibacteraceae > UBA1181. Next base: position 814 of record CACZUS010000124.1, on the reverse strand, counting down.
CCAATTGGAACTTAAAGACAAAAAATCTGTTAGAATCAAATGTGATGCCATTTCAAGCATTGAATCAAAGTTCACTTCAAATAGTGCTACCCTTGTTGACCTTTCTTTTGCTAATGCTGTTTTGAAGGACATTATGGTGGCGGAAGGTCTGTACACCTCTTCAACAATAGATACAAATGCAACCATTACCATCGTGGAAAGTAGGAGGATTTGGATTACTACAGATGACGGCAATACTGGTTCCTGCTATAAAGGCTCTATCATTGGGTATGCTAAAGAAAAATTAGTTAAAGGTCAAAGGGTCTTTGTATTCCCATTTAAGAATGAGAAAGTTTATTGCGTCATCATGGAAATGACGTATTATGAACTATATGAAATATTTACGAAGTTATTGTCTTCCCCCAATAAGGCAAGAATTCAAATATTGAGTTTGTTGACATTTGTTGCAAAAAAAAATAGTAACACGGAATCTCTTCAAAAGATAAAGGAACTAAAAAAACAACTAAAAAGTCTTTTGCCTTCTTCAACTTCATCAATGGATGATAGTGTAGTAGAATCGATTAAAAATGGTGATGAAACTGAAATAGAATCATCGCGTGAAATTCAAAATGAAGAGAAAACGCTTCCTTTAGATTCAGATACAAATCCTTCAGGCAAAAATAACGGTCAAACGGAATCTTCGGACACGCCATCGTCAGATAAAATATTCAAGCCGGAATTAACGTCTTCAATTATACAAGGTCCAAAGGTCATAGGGAAAATAGATTTATCAGAAATAGGTAAACCTAAAAAGAAAAAAGAAGGAGAAGAAAAT
>CACZUS010000123.1 GCA_902784425.1 uncultured Bacteroidales bacterium | reverse complement strand
ACTGGTGCAACCAATGCAACCTACTCAGTGCCTAGCGTTTTGGAAAGTAATGATGATGGACAATATTCATATAAGGTTGTCAACAGAGGATGTACTCGTGAAGGTGATTCTCGATATTTGGATGTTCAACGTTACATGAAGGTAACAGAGTTCCCAGAACCATTTATCGTAAAGAAGAATACAGATCAAACTATTCAGTTGATGGTTGAGGTCCCTGAGACTACATTGAATGTTGAAATCGATAAGATTGATTGGGTTGAGAATGGCGTTAGCAAACAAGCTACATCATCAAGATCTTACACAGAAACAGGCGTTGTGGCTGATCATACGTATGAGATTACATTGACAGACAATGATTACTGTTCAACTTCAACAACTGCTACCATTTGGGTGGAGGCTGACCTTCAGTTGAAGACGGATTTGAAAGATACCATCTGTTTGGGATCATCTGCGATTTTAACAATCGATACGACAGGTACAGGTGCCTTTAGAAAGAAAGGTGTTGAACCAAGTCTTACTGTATTACGCTATACTCAAGGAAAGAAAGAATATGTTACTTCTGAATTGAGAAAGAATGGCGATATGTTAGAGATGGAAGTTTCTCCAACAGATTCTGCTTCTTATACAATTGAGTTCTCTTACGATGATCAAAAACTTGAGCCAATCGTAGAGATAGTGAATGTAATCCAGGCTATCGATTTGAAATTACCTCCTGTCTCAACTATATGTGAGGGCGATACTATCCAGTTGGGTGTATCTGATGTCACTCCATTAGGAACGACAGTGTCATGGAAACCTGCAGAGACGATCATCTCTGATGTTGATTCAGATACGATTACTGCAGTGCCTACTTATTCACAGAGTCTCAACCATCAATATACATATACTTATATTGTTACGGCTACGAATAAGCAATGTGATGAGTCTAAAGAATATAAGGTTCCAGTTGTTGTAGATGAGGCTTTGGTTGGTACACCAACAGGTCCTGGTGTGATTTGTGAGGGTGATCAAGCAAAAATCGACGCATCAAGCTACGAGGCAACTACATATCTATGGACTGCTAACGAAGACACGATAGGTCAAAGTGCTACTATCATTGTAAGACCTAAGGAAACAACGAAATATGTTGTGGATATGACTCGTGGAGTATGTAAGGCAACTGATGAGTATGAATTACAAGTTACTTCTTTGCCAGTCATCACATCGGTTGACTCTGTAGGTATTAGAGATCGCGAAATTGTGATGGAACCAGGTAAGGGAACGGGTGTATTCTACTATTGGGTTGATGTTGAAAGTTCTAAAGCAACCGATAATCTTGTTTACAACTTGACATTTGCTAAACACGTTGCATTTGTTAGAGACGAGAATGGTTGTCAGACTTCAATGCCATTCGAGGTGTTAGCTCCACCAGTTATCATTCCAGAATTCTTTACGCCTAATGGTGATGGTGTAAATGATACTTGGGTGGTTGAAGTTCTTCGTGAAGTGTACACAGAAGCGAATGTTAAGATTTACGATCGATTCGGTAAGTTGATGATAGAATACTTAGGAGGTGAATCAGATGGTTGGGATGGTACTTATAATGGAGTTCCGATGATGTCTACCGACTATTGGTATGTTATCGATATTGAAGAGATTGATCGTCAGTTCTCTGGTCACTTTACTTTGATACGACAGTAAAAAGAAGAATGTTTCATGTTTTTAATAAATTAGAAGAGAAGGTGAACTTGCCACAGCAGTTCACCTTCCCTTTCTTTTATAAGCCTCATCCATTATCCCTTATAGCAACAGATCAACTAAAGTTATATTTGCTCACTCGGAGGGATTGGGAGCAAGAATTGTCCATGGGAAAAATGTTTGGCGTCTTGGTTGTCAAAGATGATGCAGACAGAGTAGGTTTTTTAGCAGCATTTTCAGGACAATTGGCAGGTTCGTATATACATGATTATTTTGTTCCGCCTATTTATGATTTGAATGATAGCTCCTCTTTTTTTAGAAGCGAAGAAAAAAAGATATCTGAGATTAATAAGGTTTTAGATGACGACGATTTCCTACAAAAGAAGAGTTCATTGGAATCTCAGTATCAGGAACGTTTGGCTCTTTATGAACAATTGAAAGCGGAGAAGAAACGTTCGTTACAACAAGCTAAAGAGGAACGAGATAAAAAACGACTTGCGGGAGTTTCGGAGTCAGAGTCTCTCGAATTGATTAAAAAGAGTCAGTATGAGAAAGCGGAAGCCCGAAGATGTATAAAAGAATTTGAAAAGTACCTGAATGAAGCACGAGATGCTTTATGTGCATTTCAGTCTTATGAGACGTCGCTCAGAACGGAGAGAAAAGAGAGGTCTATTGCATTACAGAAACGATTGTTCGAACAATTCCAGTTTCTGAACGCAAGAGGGGAATGGACTACGTTATCAGATATATTCTCACCTGATTTGCCTCCAAGTGGGGCGGGAGAGTGCGCGGCACCTAAACTGTTACAGTATGCGTATTCGCATCACTATCAACCGCTTTGTATGGCTGAATTCTGGTGGGGTAAATCACCCGACATGCTTATTCGTCGACATGGTAAATTTTATCCGTCTTGTACTGCCAAGTGCAAACCGATATTAGATTTTATGTTGCAAGGACTCGAGGTGGAACCAAGTCCTCTCTCCTCTGCTTGCTATTCGATGAAGGATATATCCATAGTTTACGAAGATGAGTGGTTGTTGATAGTGAATAAGCCGCATGGATTATTGTCTGCTCCTGGATTATCTAGCACACTTTCTGTACAATCCATCTTGCAAGAGCATTATCGACAGACTACATTGAAGGTGACACATCGATTGGATATGTCTACCTCTGGATTATTGATTGTCGCGAAGAATGAGGATGTCTTTTGTCGGATGCAAGAGATGTTTTCTAAGCGAGAAGTTAAGAAACGGTATTTAGCATTGTTGGATGGTGTGGTAGAGAGAAAGAAGGGTAGGATAGAGTTGCCGATTGGTCCTAGTTGGGAAAACCGACCCTATCAGGTGGTCAACCATGAGAATGGCAAAGAGGCAGTTACTGAATATGAATTGATAGAGGTGAAGAATGGACGCTCAAAGGTGTGGTTTTACCCGTTGACAGGTAGAACGCATCAGTTGAGACTGCATGCTGCACATATGGAGGGCTTGAATTGTCCGATTGTAGGCGATGACCTATATGGAGATCCAGCGGAATATCTATACCTTCAGGCACAGAGGATTGAATTTGACCATCCAATCACTCATACATGCCTAAAGGTAGAAGTACCATGTGAATTCTAGCTTGCCATAAAAATTTTATTTTCGACAGCTAATTTTTTCAGGTTGATAAGAGCATATCGCATTCGTCCAAGGGCGGTGTTAATGCTGATACCTTCCTCTTCAGCAATTTCTTTGAAGCTCAGATCCTTGAAGAATCTTTTCCGTACTATTGTTTGTTGGTTCTCTGGTAGTTGATCTATTAGTCCTACTACACCGTTTAATGCATTCTCTTTTGCCCAGTATTCTTCAAGACTATCATCATACAATTTGATGTCGTTGAGCAAGTCTGTTCCATATTCTTCATTTGATATGGTGTTTTCATTCTTGTCCTTACGATACGTGTCTATGATTAAATTGTGCGCAATTCTAAGTAGCCATGAGACAAACTTACCCTTTTCGGAATATTTGCCTTGGCGTATGGTCATGACGGCTTTGATAAAGGTTTCCTGAAATAAATCATTAGCCTCATCTTTGTCTTTTGTGGCTGTGTAAATATAGGAGAAAACTTTATTTTTATACCTCATCAATAACACATCGAATGCATCATTGTTGTTATTCGCATATAACTGAACCAACTCGTCGTCAGTCATATTTTTTAAACTTTCCATATCTTCCTTGTTTTAGTGAAGTAGGAGTGTTTCGATAGGCATAAAAATTTAAAAAGTTTAACATTAGATGTGGCAAATCTATCTATAAATTTTTTATCGACAAAATAATTTTCGTGTTTTTTTGCTTTTTTTTGTTTTTGTGATGATAAAAATCACGCACATTCACCTATAATCTTACGCTTAGTCTTAAGATTGCCAACAAAGCGTTTTCCGTTCCTTCATATAATGATGGATTGATGATATACTGAATGGATGGTTGTATGTATAGGAATTTGACGATTCGATATTTATAGGTTAATTCACAAATCGTTTCGTGCTTTTCGTCGTTTGTAAATAAATTCGATACGCAGGCAATACCTAAGACATCAACGTGCCGTTTGGAAAATAGTTTGTGGAAATTGAAGCCCAAACTGGCTGTTGCATAGACATCGTTTCCTTTTTTTGGGGCATAAGCTAATTGTGAAAAAATTGTTGTACGAGCACTTGGGTGACTCTCTAGGGAGGCGTATACTCCGTATAGGTTTGTCGCCGTGTGATAATTAGCTCCCAGCTTATAAGTTCCGTGTTCCTCGTGAGAATATTGCCATTCGGTAGCCAGCACGAATCCCTCGTTGGGCTTAATCTTCCATCGTATGTTAGCTGGGTTGTCTTCAAATCCCTCAACCAATCCGTCGTATGCGCATGCCTGCCATCTCCATCGGTCGTTGATGTTCCATCCCAACTCAAATCCTAATCCATTGAGTGGAAAAGAAGGGGGCATTATGTTTTGCCAAATGCAGCATTGACGAACATGGAAGACTCGTCGTTCACAGCAAAGTTGCTATTGATGTCTTGAAGTCCGACCGTGAAGTCCACGCGATCATTAAAATTCTGTTTGTACCATACCTCGGTAAGAAATGTGTAGTTGCCCACATCATTATCGTCAGCGTAGAAACGGTCTCCAACCAACTTTTCGGAAAAACCGCCTCCTTGTGTGTTTGCACCCGACACCAATAATTCACCACCTTTCCAACCACCGGCTTTTTCTATGTCCAGATTGAGACTTAACGAAGCGTAACCGACATATTTAGTGCCCTGCTTTACACCTCCTTGTATATTTGCGGCGACATCACCATCGTAAGAGAAATGTGCGGAGAATGCATGGTTTGCTTCGAGTTTGCTGACCGAAAATGCGTCGTCCACCTTTGCAGCGTAT
>CACZUS010000122.1 GCA_902784425.1 uncultured Bacteroidales bacterium | reverse complement strand
GCCGACATCCCTAATTCCTATATCCTTGCCGATTCTATGGAATTCCCAATTGGAAAGAAATTGCCAGTCTGGATTGTTGGAATGATTTATTAAATGAAAAGATTTTGATACATTTTGTGTTAAAATGTTGGTTGCATGAAAAAAATAGTTATATTTGCAGACTAGAACGTTAAAAAACGAAAAAATGAAAAAGATATTATTAGCTTTATTTTTAGTTGCGCTCGCTTTCGATGTGACTCCTGCTGAGTACATGAAAGTTTCTCCAGATCGCCCTGTCGTTGATGGACAGAGAGTTTATATGGTTCGTAAGGGCTATTCTCGTCGTGACAAAATCGATTGGGTTCCTTTCAAAGGAGATTTCACTAACTTCTATTATGAGCAAGGATATGAGTACACTATCTATGTTCAGGAGTATAATCCATCATTAGATTCAATCGTGGTGATTAAGACTATTGCTCGTGATAATAGTGAGGCTTATATGAAGCAATTGGAACTAAAGAAGAAAAGAGAGGCAAGAGCTGCAGCTAAGGCAGCAGAGGCTGGCAAGAAATAATTTATGAGTCATTTAGTTGCTCCTTCTATGTTATCTGCAGATTTCGCTAATCTGCAGAGGGATATAGAAATGGTCAATAATAGTAAGGCAGATTGGTTTCATCTAGACATCATGGATGGTGTCTTCGTTCCTAATCTGTCTTTTGGTGTGCCCGTTGTTGAAGCAATTCATAAATATGCAAAGAAACCATTGGATGTTCATCTGATGATTGTTGAACCCAACAAGTATGTCGACGCTTTCTACAAAGCAGGGGCTCAGCTGATTAATGTGCATTATGAAGCATGCTTGCATTTGCACTCAACCATTCAAAAAATAAAGTCTTTGGGAATCATGGCGGGTGTGACGCTGAATCCTCATACGCCAGTCTCCGTTTTGGAAGAGATTATCAAAGATGTGGATTTGGTGATGCTCATGTCGGTCAATCCTGGATTCGGTGGACAGAAGTTTATCGAGAACACAGTGGACAAGACTCGCAGATTGAAAGATCTGATTCAGAAATCCTCTTCTAAGGCTTTGATTGAGATTGATGGTGGTGTCAATTATGAAACAGGTAAACGGTTGCTGGATGCCGGCGCTGATGTTTTAGTGGCTGGTAGTTTCGTTTTCGGTGCTCAAAATCCTACAGAAACAATCGCTAATCTGAAAGCATTGTAGTAGTACAAGATATGAAAGAGAAACGTCGTTGTGATGTTTCTCTTTTTTTTACCTGATTTGCGTACTGCATTTGTGATTAAGTCTATTTTGAACAGATCCTAACTTCCTATGTGTGGAATGATTAGAATCACTTTAATTTCTACCCTGCATGAACGATTTTTCTCGAATGCCTTTTGCGCGTCTATTGTTACCCTTGGTTGTGGGGATTCTGTTGCAAAGATACTTCCCGTATGAGATATCATTGCCTCTATTCTTGTTGCCATTTCTCTTCATTGCTCTGCATGGGTTGTTGAAAAAGAGATATTCGTACGAGTCCAGATTTTTGTTTGGCGTGGGTCTCTATCTCTTCCTTATGGGCATTGCCTATCAAAGAAGTGCATGGCAGGATCGACAACTGCTTACGGATGATTCCATAGTACATGATCACGTGTTAGTGAAACTGATTGACCTCCCCGTTGAGAAAGAGAAATCGATGAGACTGCTGGTGCGTATGGCTTCCGATTCGTTGCATTCCGATGTGAAATGGCAGATTCATGTAAAGAAAGATTCTATGAGTTGTCGTCTGCAAGAGGGTGATTGGATCTGTTTCCATTCAAGTGTGATGAAGAGAAGGGGAAGAGAGAATTCTTTGTTTGACTATGATTCTTATTTGAGAAGCAAGGGCATTTCGGGCTCTTTTTATCTCGCGTCAAACAGGTTGGATGTTTGTTGGGCATTCTCACATTTTCTCATTTTACAGATGGTCTCATTCCATTCAAAAGAAATTGGTGGATGTGTTTCGAAATCAGGGTATTGATGGAGATGAATTGGGTGTTTTGTCTGCTCTTTCGGTTGGGGATAAGACGTTGTTAGACAAGGATTTGAAGAATAGTTATTCCTCGACGGGAGCAAGTCATATATTGGCGGTTAGTGGATTGCATGTTGGGGTGGTCTTTTGGGTGTTCACTCAGTTGTTGTCGCAAATTTTTCGGGGCGAACGTTTTGCCTTGTGGAGCTATACGTTTGTGACGGGCTTGTCTCCATCTGTTATTCGAGCTTCCATTATGTTGTCGATGGTTTCCTTAGCTTCGTTGTTGAATCGACGAGCGATGGTGTACAATACCGTCTTTGCCTCTGCTTTTATGATGTTGTTGTATTCTCCCAACTATTTGTTTGATGTGGGATTTCAGTTGAGTTATGTGGCAGTGCTTTCCATATTGGTTTTTCAGAAGCCTATTTATCAAGCCTTTGTTTTTCGTTCGAAGATCTGTGATAAGGCATGGTCGTTATTGTCGGTTTCCTTTGCGGCGCAGTTGGGGACGATGCCGTTGACGCTCTATTATTTCCATCAGATCAGCAATGTGTTTTGGCTGTCAGGTTTTATTGTGATTCCTTTATCGACGGTGATTATTTATCTCTCTGTTTTTTTGTGGACGATTCATTGGATTCCGTATTTGAGTAAGGGAACGGCCTTTTTGGTGGAGAAGAGTGTGAGGTGTATGAATTTTTCAATTGAGAAAATGGAGTCGTTTCATGGAATAGTCTGTTCCAATGTTAGGTTTGAATGGGTTGATTTAATGTTAGTTGGCATGATGTTGGGGTTGTTGGCGATGTATGTTCATAAAAAATCTTTTTCCCGAGTGGCCTCATTCTTGATTGTTGTATTTGTTTACTCCGTATATCAAGCTATATCCCAAATTTTTTTTGTAACTTAGCACCCTAAATATAGAAGAAGCATATGATATCAAAGATTATCAAAGAAGAATTGATTCAATCAGCGAAAGATGAGATAGATACAGCGAATGATATCGTGATTGTATCTCATATCTCACCAGATGGTGATGCGGTTGGTTCATCATTGGCATTTGCTAATTTTTTAAGAACATTAGACAAAAGGGTGAGTGTCATTCTTCCTACGGCGTATCCTGATTATTTCGCATGGATGCCGGGGGCCAAGGAGATACTTGTTTATGCTGAACAAAAAGAAGAAGCAGATGAAATTATCAAGAAAACCGAATTAATCATCGCACTAGATTTTAACGTATTGAAGAGAATTGGAGACATGGCCTTTTGTGTGGCAGATGCTCCCGCTAGAAAAGTGTTGGTCGATCATCACATTGATCCGGGCAGTTTTGCCGACATTGTGATTTCCTATCCAGAGATGTCATCAACGGCAGAGATGGTCTTTCGCTTGATTTGTCGAATGGGTTATTTCACGGATATGACCAAGGAGTGTGCCGAGTGTATTTTTGTAGGTTTGATGACCGATACGGGTTCGTTCTCCTTTAATTCGAATCAGTCGGAGATCTATTCCATCGTCTCCGAATTAATCAAGAAGGGTGTGGATAAGGATGAGATTCATCGTCGAGTGTATGACAACTATTCGGAGAGCAGATTCCGTTTGATGGGGTATATGCTATCCAATAAGATGAAGATCTATCCTGAATATGGTGCCGCACTGATGTGCCTAACGAAAGAGGAACTGGATCGATATAACTATAGACCGGGTGATGCAGAGGGATTTGTCAATATGCCGTTGTCAATAAAGGGCGTTATCTTCACTGCATTGTTCAAGGAGGATGAGGAGAAGATACGAATGTCATTCCGCTCGCAGGGAGATGTGCCAGTGAATGAGTTTGCTGCTGAGTATTTTACGGGCGGTGGACATAAGAATGCAGCGGGTGGTCAGTTGTCCGTCTCTATGGAGGAAGCCGTGCGCATTTTTGAAGAAAAGTTGCCTACATTGGCAGAGTGTATGATAGCAGAAAGAGATCGTCAGTTGAGTATATGATCAGCAGGTTAATTTACATATTATGTGCGTGTCTGACTTTGTTGGTGGCTTGTCAGGAGCCAGCTCCTCAGGTCCCTTATAATAAGATTCCTAAGGAGGACCCGACGGAGAGCCTGATTGAGATGAACAAGGAATTCGCCGCGATTGAGGATAGCCTAATTCGTGCTTATGTGGATTCTTTAAACATTCCATTCACAACATCCAAGAGCGGATTACGTTATTATATTACCAGTCAGGGGGAGGGGGATACTATCTCTGCTTCTGATGAGGTGACCTTCCGCTATTCTGTTAAGATGTTGGATGGAGGCACGTGTGATAAGTTGACCAATGTGGTGAAAACGGAGGATTTGGATCATTGCGAATTGGAGCGTGGTTTTCGAGAGGCCTTGCTATTGCTGAAGCAATCTGGCAGTGGCGTTTTTGTGATGCCATCGTTCCTTGCTTATGGTGTGATTGGTGTGCCGAAGTGCATTCCTTCGTGGACTCCTATAGAGTGTACTATTACTGTGATAGAAGTAAAAAAGAGATAGAAGTTAAGGTGAGTCTCATGGTTTCACCGTTTTAAAAAAGAAAAAATGAATTGTTTTAAAGAAGTAAGAAAGGGATTGTTGATCCTTGCGTGTGCATTATCGCTTTTCTCTTGTAAGGACTCCGGGAAAACCTATGCAGAATGGTTGGAGAATGAGGAAGAGGATATAGAGTCTTTCATTAAAGGAAAAAACATTTCTGTCACTACCTCCATGCCTACGGGTTCGTCGGAGTGGATGGATGGAAATAAAAGACTTTTCTATAAATACGAAACTGGCGAATTAGATGGCTTGTATTATCATCAGGTGGAGAAGGGAACGGGTAGAGAACCCGAAATCAACTGGAGAGCCTATGTGAGATACAAGGGTTATCTGTTGAATGGCACGTTGCTTTATGACTGCACCTCTGCCGTGTCGCCAGATCCGTTATCATTCGTTTTGGTACAAAACCCATCTTCTGGATATAGCTACGGAATGGCATTCCAACATGCTGTACGCAACCTTCGTGTGGGTGGACATTGTCAGATCATTGTTCCGTTCTCTCTTGCAAATGGTACTTTGACAACGGTTACAGGAGGTAGCCGTTCGGATGCGACTGAGCACAAGGCAATGTATTATGATATTTGGTTGGTAGGATTGGAGTAGGAGAATGAACGTGTTGAGTAAGAATACAATAAAGATGATCACCTCTTTGAATCGAAAAAAGGAGAGAGATGAGTCTGGCTTGTTTTTCGCAGAGGGTCCTAAATTGGTTGACGACCTACTCGACACATTCCATTGTACTTTGCTAATTGCCATCTCGGATTATTTGACATCGCATCCCAATATCCATGCGGATGATGTGCAAGAGGTGACGAAAGAGGGGTTGAAGAAAGTCTCCGCCTTATGTGCACCACAATCGGTGGTGGCTCTTTTCCGAAAACCTACGTATCAATTAGATACCACTAAATTGGGCAATCAGTTGTCACTGATGCTTGATACTGTTCAGGATCCAGGCAATCTGGGCACGATTATTCGTTTGGCCGATTGGTTTGGCATAGAAAATGTTATTTGTTCAAAAGAGACGGTGGATCTCTATAATCCTAAGGTAGTGCAAGCAACCATGGGAGCTTTGGCTCGCGTGCGTGTCCACTATCTTGATTTGGAGAAACTATTGATGAGTTTGAAGGACGTTCCTGTTTATGGGACTTTCTTGGAAGGTGATAATATATATGAGGAGACTCTGACCCCTTCTGGCATTATTGTGATGGGAAATGAGGGGAATGGCATCTCTTCAGTTGTAAAGAAATATGTTGATCGGAAATTATACATACCTAATTTCCCTCAGAGTAGAGAAACGTCTGAATCGCTGAATGTAGCTGTGGCAACTGCCATTGTCTGTTCGGAGTTCAGACGAAGAATAAAAAGTTAAGCATGGGAAAAATGTCAAATTTGAAGTCTTTTATACAAAAACTGCGGTTTAAGTATAAATTGGCTATTTTAAATGAAAATACATTGGAGGAAATCTGGAGAATCAGACTTTCGAAATTGTCTGTCATCTCATTCAGCTTTTTGGTAGCTGTCCTCTATTTCTTTTTGATAGCTTTTTTGATTATCAAAACTCCGTTGAGAGGTTTCTTGCCGGGGTATACGGAAAATGTAGATTTGTGGAACCAGTTGACGATCAATTCGTTGGTGGTGGATTCTATTAGCGAACAGGTGGAATTGCAGACAAAATATGTGGCAGCCCTGCGTTCTATTGTTGCAGGGGAAATCCCTGTGGATTCTACGATGAGTGCCGATTCATTACGTATTGTGGCTAAGAGTCAGTTGCCTGGTCCGTCAGAACGTGAGTTGGCTTTCCGCGACTCGTTTGAAGCGGTAGAGTTTGGTTCTTCTGCCATTACTATGAGCACGCAGCAAGAACCGATCAATTACCTGATGCAACAACCTGCCAAAGGTCGCGTGTTGGAGCCGTATAACCCACACATGAAGATATTTGGTGTCACCATGCAGGCTGAACGCAACTCGAATGTGGTCTCCATTTTGGATGGTGTTGTGATTTCCAGTGAGTATTCGTTGAATAATATTTATATAATGACCATTCAACATCCAGATAACATCATTTCTGTCTATAAAACTCGTCAACCATATATGTTGAGTGTTGGTGATAAGGTGAATGCTGGTCAGGTCCTTTCCACCTTCCGATCTAATGATGAGTGTTATTTCGAATTCCAATTGTGGAAAGATGGTGTGTCGATGGATCCGCAGGTGTTCATCATGTTTTAATGGGTCCATTAACTTATTTCGATAAAACAGGTTCTTTGTGGTTGAGAATATGAAGAAAAAACAGATAGCTATATTGGGGTCTACGGGTTCCATAGGAACTCAGGCACTTGAGGTGATAGAGGAAAATCCATCCTTGTTCGAGGTCTATGCCCTTACTGCCAATAACAATGCGGCTTTGTTGATTGAACAAGCGCGTAAGTTTCAACCTGAAATGGTGGTAGTGGCGAATGAAACCAAGTATCAGGAGGTGAAGGAGGCATTGGCTGACTTGCCTATCAAAGTCTTCGCTGGGTCTCAGTCGATAGCTGATGTTGTGGAGTCGGAACCCATTGACATCGTGTTGACGGCAATGGTTGGCTATGCAGGATTGTATCCTACCATAAAAGCGATAAAAGCGCACAAGACCATTGCGCTGGCTAATAAGGAAACATTGGTGGTGGCAGGTGATTTGATCTGTCGCTTGGCTACTGAAAATAAAGTGGCGATTCTTCCAGTCGATTCGGAACACTCTGCAGTGTTCCAGTGCTTGGCAGG
>CACZUS010000121.1 GCA_902784425.1 uncultured Bacteroidales bacterium | reverse complement strand
GCGCGCCGCATTGTAGAGACGTAGCGCGCCGCATTGTAGAGACGTGGCGCGCCGCGTCTCTACATGTTTGCGGATATGATTTTCAAAAATACGACGCCAGCATCCAATATGATTTCGGAAACACGGCGCGTCGCGTCCAATATGATTTTGGAGACGTGGCGCGCCGCGTCTCTACCGTCCTCCCTTCCTCCGATTGTACTCCCCACACAACATCTGGCAATTATCGGCGATGTGCTACAATATGTTTTTTTGCTAATTGTAACCGATTTGTAACACCTACTTTTTTCGATTATGGTCCCTTCATCTTAATTTTGTACCATCATGCAATAAATGAAATCATGACTATAGGAATCGTTGTAAAGCTTTTGGGATCTCTTGCTTTGCTTATCTATGGAATGAAGATAATGAGCGAAGCGTTGCAAAAAATGGCTGGACCAGGGTTGCGCCATATATTAGCAAGGATGACATCCAACCGTATTTCAGGTATGCTCACTGGTATGTTTGTGACGTGTGCCGTACAATCCTCTTCGGCAACCACTGTTATGACTGTTTCGTTTGTTTCTGCGGGTCTTCTGACGCTGACACAGGCCATCAGCATCATCATGGGAGCTAATATTGGTACTACGCTTACCGCTTGGATCATGTCATTAGGATACAATGTGGATCTGTCGAATGTTGTCTTCCCCGCTTTTATGTTGGGTATGTTGCTCATCTACAAAAAGAAACATCGTGTGGCTGGTGATTTTTTATTCGGAATAGCTTTTCTATTCTGGTCGTTGGTGATGCTCAACTCCACAGGAAAAAGCATGGATCTGGAGCACAACGCAAGTGTAGTGGCTTTCTTTTCATCATTCGACACAAGCAGTCACTTCACCATCCTCATTTTTCTCTTTGTCGGCACCCTGATAACATGTGTTGTGCAATCATCGGCTGCTGTGATGGCCATCACCATCTTGCTCTGCTCCACGGGGGTCCTCCCCATCCACCTTGGCATAGCACTGGTAATGGGCGAGAATATTGGCACCACGGCGACAGCCAACCTGGCAGCCATGGGAGCAGGCATTCCTGCACGACGAGCGGCATTGGCTCACTTGCTGTTCAATGTGTTCGGCGTTTTATGGGTTTTATGTGTGTTCTACCCATTCGTCAATATGGTCTGTTGGCTGGTCAACTATGATCCTGAAGCATCTGGACAGGTCGCGCGACTTCCCGTTGTACTGGCCATGTTCCATACCTGCTTCAACCTAATCAACACATCCATCCTATTGCCTTTCGTTTCTCAGATAGAACGAATTGTCTGTCGTCTTTTGCCTGAGACAAGCGAGAAGGAACGACAACCTGCCACGCTGCATTTCATCAACGGAGGACTCATGACAACACCTGAAATCTCTGTACTTCAAGCGCAAAAAGAGGTGATACACTTTGCCGAACGTATGCAACGTATGTTTGGCATGGTGAGGAGTTTGCTCGATGAAAAGGAAAAAAAAGAGATCGAACGTCAACACGAGCGAATCTGCAAATACGAAGAAATAGCTGATCGCATGGAAATAGAAATCGCCACCTATTTGGAGAAGGTGAGCAATGAACGATTGTCTGACGATACAAAGGGGAAAATACGTTCCATGCTACGTATGATAGGAGAATTGGAATCTATCGGTGACTCATGTCGGAAGATTTCACAAACCATTCATCAACGAAATGAACTTGACGAAGATTTCTCTCTACAACAGTACGAATATATGCACGAAATGATGCATCTTGTAAACGAAGCCATCACACAGATGATGGTTGTCATGAACGGAAGACGAGAAAACGTAACCATTGAACCTTCGTTAGAGATTGAAAACGACATCAATGCGTTGCGAGATAAAATAAAAAATGAAAACGTCACCAATGTGAATACAAAGAGAGACTCTTACATCGTCACAACACTCTGTACCGACATTATCGCCAGTTGCGAAAAAATAGGTGATTATATCATTAACATACTAGAAGCGCGAATAGGAAGACGTCAAATCTTCTTCCACGGATTACACATGGATTGCGACAAGAAAGAGGTTTATATTGATGGGGAACCTATTAATCTCACGCTCACGGAGTTCAATTTGCTTTACGAACTTCTATCTTGCAGAGGATCCATCTGCTCCCGTCAGCAACTCATGGAAAAAGTTTGGACGGGTGTGGTGGTTACGGGACGTACTGTCGATGTGAACATCACCCGACTTCGCAAAAAACTGGGACCCTACGCGCATTGCATCGCCAACAAACAAGGTCTTGGATATTATTTCGATGATAAATTCGGACAATGATGGTCTAACTCTTAGTTAATAAATTTACAGAATAAATCTCAGTAATAAACATACGGAATCACACTAGGAAAAATCTATGCTTCTATAAACGAGAGTGGTCGCCACGATTCATCGAGAATGCGTGGCGACTGTTTTATCTATCATTTATCACTCTTCCTCCGATTGCACTCCCTACACAACATCTGGCAATTCTCGGCAATGGTGCGGCCACCCTCTTTCCATGGGGTGATGTGGTCGGCCTCCATCTGCTCTATGTCGAAATGCTTGCCACAGATTTTGCAGATGCCTTGCTGACGCTCATAGACCTCTCGTTTCGTGTTGTCGTCGAAGGCACGGATGCCCAGGTGGTGCTCGTCACCGTCTAATACGTAGGCGTAGATGCCCGACTTTTTCTGCACATCACTATCCATCATCAGTTTCGTCACCTTCTCTTCCAACGCAGTAGCGTCCAACGACTGCTCCTTGAATTTTTCGTACAGCGTTCCCCAATCCACGCCCTTCATCTCTTTGCGGTACTTGGGGAAGAGGGCCTTCACCCAGTTGATGACACTGCTGAAGTGATTCCAGAGTGCGACTGCGTTAGGGTCGTGCTGGTGATTACCCATATAGACCTCGATGTTTCCTTTTGAGATCCAACGGATGGCTGTTTCAAGGTAGTCTTGGCGAATGGGCGAACCGCTCACGTACTTGCTCGCCAACCCATAGGCGGCACAACCAGTTTTGCTGAAATAACGTTTTGCATCACTCACCCAACTGCCGGCATAGACCGCATTGCGCAGCTCCTGCTCGGTCAACTTCTCGCCCGCAATATTGATGGTCTCGAACCATTTCAGTTTCTCGCTGTCGGTGCCACTACAGATATACACCTGCAATCCGTAATTGAGAATCTTCTCCTTTTCGTCTTCCTGCAGGTTGTGGAAGTATTTGAAGAGATAGGCGAAGTCGCCATTCACATACTGGCAGATGGAGATGGTGCGTTGTTGCCCGTCGATGATCTCGAACGTGCCATCATCGCGTGTCGCCCAGTACATCACATTGAGGGGGAAGCCCTGCGTGAGGGTGTCGATAACGGCGGCACGTTGTTTATCACCATAGACGAACTCCCGTTGGTAAGGCGGACGCACATCCAGCTTGCCGCCATACGCCTTCACACCTTGTTCTGCATTGTCCGCATACCCATTGGTCAGGTCGCGGACTGTTATTTTATGTAATTTTATTTCCATATTTGAGTTGTTTATATTATTAATTCATATCCTGTATTTCGACTGTTGCCATCGTCTTTCCTCTGTATTCCTTTATAAATCAAATCATTGATGAATTATATTATTCTTCGACCGCGAATTTTGCGGTGTATAACTAGAGATTTTACCGCATAAAACGCGGTAATAAAAGACGTTCCTTCGCAAAATTCTCTCTTCATTTGTTCTTTCCATATTCAGAATATATTATTCCGATTTTTACCAAAATCACCGTTATATTATTCCGATTTTATAATTTTTCGGAATATTATTATTCCTTTCCATACCCCTCCTGTTTCTCTGCCGCCATCAGTGTCGTCTCCTCGGGTTGTGGGTATGTGGAGGCGGAGGATTGACGACGACGGATGAGGATACGGGCATATCTGTGTTTCCCATTTATATCTGTTAAATATTTCCCTTGTGTTTCAGGTGTTGGCCCGTTTATCATACTATACCTACCGATAGCATCAATAATTACAAACTGATCAGGATTATATTTATCCAAAAAAGTAATAGGTACACCCATTACACCATCATAATCCATAGGAATATCCGCTGTTTTATCTACATTAATCGCATCATAGTTATCGTAATGAGGATATTCTTCTGTGTTGTATGATTTATAGAGAATTAAGTCCTCATGGCGTTTCTGAATTTCCAAGTTTGTAAACCAATTCACACCTGAAACGCGAATCATACCCTCTCGATGATCTCCTGCTGTTGCTGTGTCTTCGTATTTGCTAATAAAATGACCTGCGCCACCTTTAAACCCATAGCCCAACCATAGTTTATTATCTTTAATCAAAGGAAATATTTCTCTATAACTTATTGCATTTTGATGCCCTACAATCACAAACTTCTTCTCATACTTCATCAGTTGTGCCACATATTCACGGAAGAGAGAAAAGGGAGGATTGGTCACCACAATATCAGCCTCCTTGAGCAGTTCTATACACTCGGCAGAACGGAAATCACCATCGCCTTTAAAATAATGGATACCAATCTCTTCGGGGTCGGGTACACAGTTGTTGTTCTTATCGCCAAAATATTCAAGCCAAATGGCGCGTTCGGAGTCGTTTTGGCTAAAAAGATCACGTTCTTGGCTTTTGTAGCAGGTCGTGATTAGTTTCTTCAAACCTAATTGTTCGAAATTATAACTGAAATAGTGAAAGAAATTGCTGACGCGCGGGTCATCGCAGTTACAAAGCACCACTTTGTCTTTGAAGTGTTGCTTGTAGTGTTTCAATTCATTTTCAATGTCTGCCAACTGAGTATAAAATTCATCCTTTTTGGCGACATTAGCTGCTCGTAACTTTTCATTTGCCATATCGTGATTGATAGTTAGCGCATCACTATCAATCTCGCTATCGGGCAAAAGAAAGGTGTGAGCCTTTCCATCTTGTCCACGGAGAGCCTGCAAGAACTCCGTTGTCCCATTGAATTAGCCCACACCAAACCGGTATGAGCATCAACTCTATATGGGACAATGGAAAGTGCATAACTCTCCGTGGATTAGCGTATATCCGATAATTCTAAATCATCAGTTTGCAGGCTTTTGATTTGGACAAGAATAATAGCTAATGCTGTATGTTAATATTTAAAAATTCTTACTGTCTGGTTCGTAAAAAATCAGTATGTTAATTTGTTTTCAAAGATATAAGTTTTTGTGATGTCTGCAAAATATGAAGGCAGAGATTGTCGGGGCACTACAGACCTTCACATTCTTTCTGTAATAG
>CACZUS010000120.1 GCA_902784425.1 uncultured Bacteroidales bacterium | reverse complement strand
TCTTGGTAAACAAGACAATCCTTATCCTTACATCAATGCTTGTGATATCTATGTGCAACCAAGCCGCTACGAAGGTAAATCCATCACGGTGAGAGAAGCTCAAATACTTTGTAAACCAGTGATTGTCACAAATTATCCTACAGCGGGGTCGCAGATTCAGACGGGCGTGGATGGAGTGATTGTGCAGATGGAAGTGGATGCGTGTTCCAGTAAAATGGCGGCATTTATCCGCAATGTGGACTTGCAGAAAAAGATTGTTCAGCATCTGCAAACGCATGATTACGGGAATGTGGGAGAAATAGAAAAAATTTACCGACTTTGTGAATAAGAGGATGTGGCAATACAATAAGTCTGTGTTCATCTATACAGTCTGTGGGAGAAATATGATACCTAAAATTATTCATTATTGTTGGTTTGGTGGGAAGCCGTTGCCTAAGTTGGCTCAAAAATGCAAGGCGAGTTGGGAAAGGTCCTTTCCCGATTATGAGATTAAGGAATGGAATGAAACCAACTATGATGTGAATGCGATACCATACACCAAATATTGTTACGAACATCAGTTGTGGGCTTATTTGAGTGATTATGTGCGGTTGGATGTAGTGGAACGTGAAGGTGGTTTGTATTTTGATACAGATGTGGAGGTCGTAAAGTCACCTGAAGATTTGTTGGCGTTGTGTAGAGCATATTTCGGATGGGAAACCCCGGAATATATAAACACGGGCTTAGGGTTTGCCGCAGAAGCTCATCATCCTGCCGTGAAAGCTATGCTGAAGATGTATGAGGGTTTGGTAGTGGATGGAAAGTATATGTATGAGAAGATGCAGGGATGCCCACAACTGAACACGAGAGCTTTATTGCCGTATGGATTGCACCAGAACGGAACCAAACAACAAGTTTGTGATGCCTTGATTCTCCCCATAGATTATTTGTGCCCTTTAAAGGATGCAACAGGTGAACTAAATCAGACCACGAATACAATTTCCATCCATTGGTTTAGTAAGTCACCACATGGTAAGATGGCTGCTCGAAAGATGAAGTTGACGAGGCTGTTACATAGAATAATGAACAAATTTGTGAAGAATTATCAATGACGGCGATACCATTATCAGCGGAATTAATCATCCAGATGTTTTATTGGGTGACGTTCATCTTCTGTTTGTTTACATTTTTCAATTATTCAGGATCAGGAAGTTGTGATAAGTTGCTGGCCAAGAATTCTTTGGCTCCAGCATTAATCATGATATGTGTCTATATCATAGTGATGGGGCTTAGACCTGTTCACTATTCTTTTGGTGATACAGTCAATTATGCGGCAACTTACTCAAGGACATTGCCGGTATTTGGTGAAATAGATTGGCACGGAGAATGGCTTTTCGCATTGTTTAGAACATGGTGCCGATCTATGGGCTTTTCTGTAAATGTCTATTTCCTGATTATAGAAATAGGGTATCTTGGTCTAATGTTCTGGGCATATAAGAAAGCTTTGTGGGAGAATGCTTGGTTTGCCATGTTGTTTGGCTTGAGTGCGTTTTCTGTTTTTACATACGGAGTGAATGGCGTTCGTAATGGATTAGCTTGCTCCATAGTGACTCTGGCAATTGTTTTTGCGGCGAAAGATAAGAATTATATTGTTACAGCAGTCCTATGCTTTTTAGCCATGGGTATTCATAAAAGTACATTGCTTCCTACTGCCGCAATGGTGGGAGCTTTGTTTTTTATTAAGAAACCCAAGGTGGCGTTGATGTTTTGGCTGATAAGCATCCCTGTTTCGTTGGTGGCAGGAGGGCCAATCTCTAATTTCTTTATGGGGTTGGGCTTTGATGATAGAGCGGAGGCTTATATGTCAGGACAGAATGCTCAATATGGTAGTTTTTCCAATACGGGTTTCCGATGGGACTTCCTGGCATATAGTGCGATGCCCGTATGGCTTATATGGTATGTAGAGAAGAAAATAAAAAAAAGAAGGGAAGAAATTGGAATCGAAAAGACTGTGGAGGAAGAAGAAACGGGTGTATATGGAGCGGGTATTCTTGCTGATGCACAAAGCATGAGAGTCTTTAACGTGATTTCCACCATTTATCTGTTGACGAACGCATTCTGGGTGATGGTCATCAAGGCTGCGTTTTCGAACCGATTCGCCTACTTAAGTTGGTTTATCTATCCTTTCGTTTTAGCATACGGCGTAATACGCCTCCATATTTGGGAAGATCAGGATAGAAAGGCGGCTTTGATCTTGCTGGGGCATGTTGGGTTCACAATGTTTATGTATCTGACAGGAAAACTCTAAATAGATGAAAACGTTAACCATATTCACTCCCACCTACAATCGCAAACATACGATTACCCGGACTTATGCATCGTTGTGTCGCCAAACTTGTGATGATTATGATTGGCTAATTATTGATGACGGTAGTTCTGATGGCACGAGAGAATGGGTGGAGAGTCTTGGCGAAAAGGCGCTTGAAAAAGGGGTGCGTTTTGATTGGATGGGAAGAGGACTTGATGGAAAAGATGACAATCATTTTGTGATAAAGACATCAAAAATGTCGATAGAGTACGTTTACAAACCCAACGGAGGTCTTTATACGGGATATAATACAGCCTATGCAACTATTAAGACCGAACTGTGTGTGTGCATTGATAGTGATGATTTTATGCCTGACGATGCAGTGGAAAAAATCGTAAGAATTTGGACAGATCGCCCAACAAGTTCAGAGTATTGTGGAATAGTTGGGCTAGACTTTAACGTTGTTGATAAGTTGCCAATAGGTGGGCTTTTCCCAGAGCATCTTAAAGAGGCTTATCAAATGGAAATATCCCATAGGGGAGATACCAAGCAGGTGATGAGGGCAGACTTGATGAAAAGGGTGGCTCCGCAAGTAGGTTTCAAGGGGGAACGGGATTTTAATCCTTTCTATATGCTGATACAGGTGCTGGATCAGTATCCCGTTTTGATTGCTAATGAGAATCTTTGTTGGGTGGAGTACCAGATTGGAGCTGACAGCATGAGCCAGGGAATCTGGAAACAGTATGTTCGTTCTCCTCATAGTTATGCTAAATACAGAATCAATCAGATGACCTTGAAGCATGGCAATCCGTTGAAAAACAAATTTCGGTTGTGTGTACACTATGTGTCTTCATGCATTTTGAGTGATGATAAGGATTGGTTCCGGAATACGCCTTTGAAAGGATTGACAATATTGGCTATTCCTTTTGGCTTGTTTTTGACATTATTGGTTCTTTGGAAAAACAGAAAATGATACGTATTCTTCACATACTCCATTCAATGAACCGTGGTGGTGCCGAAGCGATGCTGATGAACTACTATCGAAATATTGATCGTAGTCGAGTACAGTTCGATTTTTTGTTGACAGAACAAAACCGGTGTCTGTTTGAAGATGAAATAGTGTCTATGGGAGGCAAAGTGTATCGTGTCCCTTTATTGCGGATGAATAATCCTATACCCTATATCAATGGCGTGAAAAGTTTTTTATTCGAACATCCAGAGTATAGGATTGTCCATTCACATACATCAAGTAAGAGTGCTGTTCCTTTATGGGTGGCAAAGAGGTGTGGCGTTCATGTACGGATTGCTCATTCTCACAATAATAAATCAGAAAATGGATTTAGTGGGATGGTTAGGAATCTTCTGAAATTGCCCCTGAGGTATGTGGCAACAGATTTTTTTGCGTGTGGGGGGGAAGCAGCGAAATGGTTATATGGTGTGGAAATGTGGAAGACAGGAAAAGTGAAAATCTTGGCAAACGCAATACCTGTTGAACGATTTTCGTATGATGTGTTGCAAAGAGATTTGGTGCGCGATGAGTTGATGATAGCAGAGGGTTCATTGGTGTTGGGTATGATAGCACGGTTTAGCGGCCAAAAGAATCATTTGTTTACATTGGATTTGGTAAGGGTGCTCAAGGAACGAGGAATAAATCTTAAACTACTATTGGTGGGTGATGGGGAGTTGAGGAATGTGATTCAAGATAAAGTGAAAGAACTTGAGATTGAAAAAGAAGTGGTGATGACAGGTGTGGTTGATGATGTTTACAAATATTTGCAGGCTATAGATGTTGTGTTGATGCCGTCATTCAATGAGGGTCTTCCTGTTTCATTAGTGGAAGCTCAGGCAAATGGTTTGCCATGTGTGGTGAGTGATAGAGTCCCCCAAGAAGCTGATGTGACGGGAAACGTGGAATTCCTTCCTCTAGAGGTGGAGACTTGGGCGTTTTTTTTGGTTTCTAAAATAAAAGAAGGAGTAGGTCGTGATGTGGATGCGGCAAAGAAAGTGAGAAATGCGGGGTATGACATTAAGGTTGCCAGCAAGGATTTGGAAGAGTGGTATTTGGAAAGAGCCCGAGTCTTGTTATAAGGCTGGAGGTGATAGCGATAAGAAGGTGAAATCTTAAATATAATCGAGGTAGTATGAGTAAGACGATTGCAGTTGTCATTGCTGGCGGATCTGGGCACAGAATGGGGCAAGACATACCAAAGCAGTTTATCAATGTGTATGATAAGCCAATCCTGATTTATACACTGGAAGGCTTCCAACTTCATCCGCAAGTCGATGCCATAGAGGTCGTTTGTCTGGATGGATGGCATGAGATTGTATGGGCTTATGCAAAACAATTTGGTATCAATAAGTTGCAATGGGTTGTCAGTGGCGGAAACTCCGGTCAAGAAAGCATCCGTAATGGAGTCTATCATTTAGAAGGCAAATGCGAGGATGATGATATTGTTATAATTCATGATGGAATACGTCCTTTGGTTGATGCTACGGTGTTGACGGATGTGATTCTGAAGGCAAAACAATATGGCAATGGGGTTACGTCTATGCCATATAATGAGCAAATCTTTGTAGTGGATAAAGAGGATGAGTCAACAACCACTCAATACATTCCACGAGAAACATTGAGGCGGGTGGCGACACCACAGGCCTACCGATTCGGAAAATTGAATTGGGCATATCATGAGGCATTTGAGAAGGGAATAGGGATATACGGTTCCTCATATACCAATACTATGATGGTGGAATTAGGAGAAAGGTTGTATTTTGCGGCAGGTTCTGACAAAAATATTAAGTTGACAACGAAAGATGACTTGGAGATGTTTAAAGGTTATTTGAAGAAAGATAAGGAAAATTGGCTGAAATGAAATTGAACAGGAATCACCCGTTGTATATACAAGACTTGGATAATATTTTACAAACAAGGAATGTTAATCTTCTGAGAGATAAAAGTATATTGATAACGGGAGCGACAGGGCTGCTTGGCGTGTGTCTTATTGATGCCTTAATGCGGCTGAATGAGC
>CACZUS010000119.1 GCA_902784425.1 uncultured Bacteroidales bacterium | reverse complement strand
TTGACATCAACGAGGGAGAGACTTTACGGTTGGGAATCCGTAAGCAAGCGATAGTGTCCGCCGACTGGGTAGCATACGATCACTTCCAACTCATCTATGAAGGCGGCACGACAGACGTGAAAGAGGTCCGTTCCGAATCTACCAGCGGCTATGTCTATGATCTCCATGGCCGTCTCATCCGCCAAAGCTCTGATAATTTAGAGGATATGCCTAAGGGGGTGTATATTATTAAGGGGGGGAAGGTGTTGGTGAAATAATACAATCAACATGTAAAATCGCCGTAAATGTATAGCTCCTTCGAGAATAACATGTATTATGTAAAACAAATATTATTAACAATAATCAAGAAATGGGGGGGGGTAAAATATTGTGTTGGAAAAATTCCTCTTTACGATGTAGCTTTTCTATCTTTGAAAAAAAAATTTTTTTAGTGATTTAGGTAAATTATATCATTTGGTTTTATGAAAAGAAGAGTTTTTTTTATTTTATTATCCCTGTTATTCAATACATTAGGATATGCACAACAAGTTGATGTGGAAAATAATCTTAATAATTGTTTATGCTTACATGTTAAGGGTATAGTCTATCAATCTAATGTTGAATTAATAAATCAGGATAATAATCCTATTGTGTTGTATAGTAAGGATTCCGGTATTACTTGGGATACATTGAAAGGAAATAAAAAGTATTTCTTTCAGGATAGTTGTGTCTATTTTAAGGGTTACAATCCAGATGGTTTCTCTCACAACAGTGAACAATATTCTACCTTGTCTATTTCTGGAGGTGTTTTATCTGGAAGTGTTATGTCATTGATAAACGGGAATGGGAATGATACAATAATTCCTAATGATTATTGTTTTTATATGTTGTTTTATGATGACGATATTAGCGGTGCCCCAGAACTTCCTGCAACGGTCTTGACTAATAATTGTTATCAGAAGATGTTTTTTTCTACGGAAATAAAAGAAGCACCTAATTTACCTGCTAAAGTGTTGAAGGAAGGATGCTATATGTCAATGTTTGCATATACGCCTATTGAATCTGCTCCTATTATATCTGCGACCGTAATGGCAGATAGTTGTTGTTCAAATATGTTTTCCCATTGTGAAAGTTTGAAGACTGCTCCAGAATTACCAGCAACAAAATTGGGACGAGATTGTTATAATACAATGTTTGCGTATTGCAAAAAACTAAAATCAGCCCCAGAATTACCGGCGACAAAGTTGGCAAAAGGATGTTATAATTCGATGTTTTATGGGTGTGATAGTTTGAGTGTACCACCTACATTACCAGCTACGATAATGGAAGAGAATTGTTATCAAGAAATGTTTGCATTTTGTAAAAATTTAAGAACAGTACCAAATATGCCTGAATCATTTAATATTGCAGACAGATGTTTTAAGAAAATGTTTACATATTGTGATAATTTATCTGGTTATCCTGCGGGAATTTTGGAAAATATTTTATGTTTCACTGCAGAAGAAGGTGGATCTACTTTTTCTGTGAAGGATCGAACATATTCAAATAGTATTAGATATTCTCTTGATGGAGGTAAAACATGGAATAGATTAGATGAAACTCCTATAACGTTGGAAAAGGAAGGAGATAAAGCATATATAATTGGAGATTTGGATTATGAATTTACTTATGGCACAGATGGCGCAGCTCAGTTCTTTATAACAGGAGCAATCGCTGCTAGTGGTAGTGTGAGTTCAATTTTAGACGAGTGTGGTTCGGTTTTTGTTTTACGAACATGTTTGAATCGTCTTTTTGCAAAATGTGAGGGATTGACAAAGGCTCCAGAATTACCTATGCGGGTACTATTGTTAGAAGAAGACGAAGCATGGGGTGCTGGAGGATCTTACTCATCAATGTTTTCGGGTTGTGTAAATTTAAGGGAAGCACCTGAATTGCCTGCCACTACTTTGAGTTACGCATGTTACCATAATATGTTTTATGGTTGTACACAATTAAAAAAAGCACCTTCATTATTAGCGGATACTCTTGCTGATGGTTGTTATTGGGGAATGTTTGCAAAATGTGAAAATCTTGTAGAAATTCCAATACTTCCTGCAACTCGGTTAGCCCCTCTGTGCTATAGGTCGATGTTTGATAGTTGTGTAAGTTTGGTTGATGTTCCTGGTATTATGGCTACTGATTTAGGTAATTCACGAGATGAATCAATGCGTCGCATGTTCAATGGTTGTGAAAGTTTACGACATATAAAAGTCGCTTTTGAAGATTGGAGTAATGCCACTCCTGATTGGGTAAAAGGTGTTCCTGATGGTGGTTGGTTTGAATGTCCAGAATCTCTTGAAATCACATATGGTGATAGTAGAGTACCAATGTATTGGAATATAAACGAATCAAAGGTGGTGGATTTCTATGGAATAGAAGGAGTACACATTTGGAGCGATGAACATAGCATATTTGTAGAAGGGTCAAAATGTGATGTCTTTCTTTACGACTTATTGGGTCATTTATTATCCTATTCGGAGGTTTCTGATGATGTTATATGTTTCAATGTGGATAAGAAAGGTACTTATCTTCTGAAAATAGGAAATCAAACGAAAAAGGTGGTGTGTATGTAGTGGGTTATTTATTATATGTTAAAAGTCTCGCATATTGATGTGGGACTTTTTATATGCTGTGGTGTCCCTTCGGGACCAAGCCAATCCCGAAGGGATGTCATAGCACAGGCGCAGGTGTAAACCTGTGATAAAATGAATAATTGTCGCCACCCCCAAAAAGTAGTATCCTCCCGTTTAGAACAAATTTAGGTTCAAGTATCCTCCCGTTTGAAACAAATTTACGCCGAAGTATCCTCCCGTTTGAAACATTTTGTTTATTTTTGCTACGTTTATTAGTATAAGAAAAGTATGTTTAGTAGAGATATACAACGGGAATTGAACGAATGGAAGAACTCATCTCGACGGAAACCTCTGTTGTTAAGAGGTGCTCGACAAGTGGGGAAAACAACTGTGGTTAATGAGTTCGGTCGGACCTTCGACAATTACCTCTATTTTAATTTGGAGCGTGACGAACAAAAGGCTTTATTTGAGAGTCGAATGTCGCTTGATAGTCTTGTTGATCAAATGTTTCTTTTCCATCGGCGAATTCGAAAGACTGGCACAACACTTATTTTCATTGATGAGATTCAGAACTCGGTTATAGCCATGTCGTTGCTACGATACTTTTACGAAGAGCATCCAGAATTGTATGTTATTGCAGCAGGTTCTTTGTTGGAGAATGTGGTGGATGTAAACCACTCTTTCCCTGTGGGCAGAGTGCAGTATTTGCCTATGCGGCCATGTTCTTTCCGTGAGTTTATTTGTGCTATTGGGAAAGACAATTTGTTGACTATGGCGATGGAAGAAAGCATGGCACCTGTTGTACATGATGAACTGATGACGCTCTTCAATCGTTATTTGCTTGTTGGCGGTATGCCTGCCGCAGTGGAGGCTTATGCTGAGAGTGGGGATGTGTTGGCTCAAGATGATATCTATGAAACACTGTTGCAGTCCTATCGAGATGACGCAGAGAAGTATGTCAGAGGAGGAAAATTGACAGATGTAGTACGATTCGTTCTCCTACAAGGATGGAGTTCGGCAGGGGAAATTATTTCGTTTAGTGGTTTTGCTGGTTCTGATTATAAGTCTCGTGAGGTGGGCGAAGCCTTTCGATTGTTGGAGAAAGCCATGCTGCTTGAACTTGTATATCCTGCTACCAATACAGAAATACCCCTTATGCCGGAAATCAAACGTCAACCTAAACTCATATGGCTTGATACGGGGTTGGTAAACTATGCAGCAGGAGTACGAAACGAGATTATTGGGGCCAAAGACATCTTGGATGTGTGGAAAGGTCGAATCGCAGAGCATGTTGTTGCCCAGGAATTGCTTACGCTTAACAATAAGATTGGGCAGCGAAGACAATTTTGGACAAAAGGAAATGGGGGAGAAAGTGCCGAAGTGGATTTCATGTGGACTGTTGATTCAATACTAATACCTATAGAGGTGAAAGCCGGACGAAATTCCCATTTGCGGTCATTGCATTCATTCATCGACGCTTCTTCATCATCAGTAGCTTTGAGGGTGTGGTCGGGCCCTTTATCGGTTGATGAGGTGAAAACCACAATCAAAAAGAAACCTTTTAAACTTATCAACTTGCCATTTTATCTTGTTGGCAATATGGAAACTATTATTAGAAAGGTTCTTTAACGTTTAACACCATTTTATGGGGATGGGTGTCCATATTTCACGCATCCCCCTCCTTAAAACAAAACACCCCATCACATATCATGGGTCAATCGTTGTCAACCCTCCTTTTACGAAAAAACTTCTTAATCAATCTCCTTCCCCCTTTGAACAGAAAATATTCCAGTGCAGTAACCAAAGCGGATAATACCAAGGCAAGGAAGATTTTAATGACATAGAGATAATTATCGTGGTGGATACGCCAGTATAGATCTTTGATATATTTTGGAGCTGAAACAAAATTCATTTGTTGTATATCCACAGGCAAGTCGGTGAGCGATAACACCTCGATGGCTTTTTCCCCTTTGATTTGTTGATCGATGAGTAAATATGAACTGTCAGCTGCCATAACAATATAATGGTCGTATTCGGCTATTGAGTCGATGCCACTTTCAGAAAACCATGTTCTATCATCATTATATCGGAAGAAACTACATATAGGCTGCTCGTTAACTGTGGAAAATTTTCCGTATGGGGTAGATACTTCGAATACAGCTTCATCGTCAAAAAAAGGATTTTGAATGCCGAACCATCCCTCAATGATGTCAACGTTTATAAAGTAGATAATCTGGGCATTAAAGATAATCACGAATGCGAAAATCATGTTCCGTTCGATGTGTTTAGACTTTTTGATTTTGGAGATTACAAGAGTCAACACTGTACCAATAAACGGCAAAATACATAATGCTGGCAATACTAATATTATAAGAAAAAGTAAGTCCATAACTGTCCACCCTTTAAAATCCGTTTGTGGCAAAAATAGTGAAAAATTGTTGATATCGAAAAAAAGTAATATCCTCCCGTTTAAAACATTTTGTTTTCTGTGACGCCTACATACGTACATCATATATTCATTATGAATCAGGGGTTTATATATGACATCATGGGTTTACACCTGCACCTGTGGTAAAATGTGCGGACGTATGGTTCATTATCTTACTTTCTGTCTACACCATACCAAGAATCCTCTTGGCCACATCTTCCGGATGGTCAACCAATAGTTGCCCGTGATTCATTCCGGGGAAGACCTCGACGTGTGTATCTGGGTGGATTTCGCATAGAT
>CACZUS010000118.1 GCA_902784425.1 uncultured Bacteroidales bacterium | reverse complement strand
CGACATTCCACTTCGTATTCGCCATCTTTTTCTACCTCTACTGTATATTCGAGCCATTCACCTGTTTGGAGGTATCCGATAGCGGTATTGTTCATATCCACGCCTTCGTTACGGTCGCCACCGTTGCGGTTTTGTTCGTCGTTATCGTGGTAAGCGTTTCCTTCACCTCCGTAGTCGAATTCTTCCGCTTCGATAATGCCAGGAATTTTGGCAGGTGTTCCATTGTATGGTTTCTGTTCTGGAAGAATTTTTATGGTCTTTTTAGGCGTAGTGTATTCTTTATTGTCGCTATCATATCCAACAGCCCAGATGGAGTGGGAGCCTTCTAAGATATTTTCCCATACATAGGAGTCTCCTTCAGCAATACGTTCGTTGTCTGCATAGATCTCTACACGTTGGATAACCTCTGCGTCATAATTTACGGTTATACTTACCTCTCCAGGCTCTGATTCTTGGTTAAGAATGGTTGAGAGAGAAAGAGAAGATTGTTGAACCGGATTGTCTCCTAATAATTCCAACATCTTTTGAGCATAATGTCTACCTAATTCTTTGTATCCCTCTACAGTGAAGTGGTATTGGTCGAAGGCAGCTTCACATCCTTCAGAAGAGACTACATAAGCGGTAGGTATAACGTTAGGTACGTTTGCGATGATTCTATTATGACCACTGCAAGGACCAGAGTGACGAACTTCACCGACAAGTAATGGAACCTCAGCAGCATTCAAACCAAGATCGTTCAACATGTTTTCATATACGCCTTTCAAGCGAACTGGCCAATCCTCTTGTTCGTTATTGTTTTCGCCCTGATGGATAAGGATTCCTTTGATGACACCCACTTTTTGTGCCTCTTTTCCCATCTCCATAAGTCTCTTGTAAGGGTTGTTTCCATATGCTCTGGCATAGCTTTGTAACCAATCGGCTGCTGTTCTGATATAGTTTTCG
The DNA here is from genome assembly GCA_902784425.1 of uncultured Bacteroidales bacterium. Classification (GTDB taxonomy): domain Bacteria; phylum Bacteroidota; class Bacteroidia; order Bacteroidales; family Paludibacteraceae; genus UBA1181. The sequence goes on along the minus strand of CACZUS010000118.1, from coordinate 7,731 downwards.
CATTTATCTTTTTCGAACAATGCAATGTCAGATCCACCGCAAGCTACAACAACGACACCCACACGAATGCTAGGATCGAGTTCCGCTACCAAGGTACGTCCGAAGTAATCGACAGGACCGAATCCGATGTTGTTGTCATGGAAACAACGAGCTAAAGGTGGAATGGCGGTGTACCATTGACCTTTCTTGCGGTCTCCTCTGGAACAATCGTCGGCTGTGTATAACATCTGAAAACGTTCGTCCACCCCTTCCTTTTCTGAATTAGGAACGGAGGCGTTTCCTTCCATGTTGGATTGCCCAAAGCAGAGATAAATATGAAAATTAGGATCTGGGTCAGCTTTCATAAAGAAAGTGGCACCCAAATAACAGAGCATACATAAAGCTATGCGTATAATTTGTTTGTTTTTCATGGTTTTAAATTTTGGGTTCTGTGCAAAAGTACTCTACGGACTTAGTTTTCAGTATGAATTTTATAGCATCAGATTGGATTATTTTGTCAAGTTCTAAATCTTTAAAACCCTAATATCATTATATTTGTCATGTAAAATTGTCAAAAATATATTGCTATGCATTGTAAATCAATAGTTTCAATTGTATGTCTTGTCGGATTTGCCAGTTGTAATAATGGGGTAGAAGCACCAGTAGTTAATACCATTACAGGAGATTCTATTACTATTACACAGAGTGATTCTAATTCAGTTAGTCTGCAAAAAGATTCGGTAGTTAAGGAGGTGGTTAATGATGAAGTGGATGACGATGATGAATATGAAGGAGAATCGGATAATGATAAATTTGGCATAGGCAAACGAGTGTCAAAAAAGAGTCTCTTGGATGCAGACATAAATATAACTCAAATCTACAATTTCCCAGAGAGTTTACAACCTGATGGCTGTAAACAAGTGTATTTTGGTGTTTATTACGGTGATTATAATACTTTTTATGTATTATATGCTCTGGAGAATGATAGTTTTTCTATCGCCTATAAAGTAGAAGTAGAAGAAGAAAAGTCTTTTTGTCCGGCAACTTGTTGGGGTGGAGCGTATGTCTATTATGAAAATGGGATTTTGACAAGGAAATGTGAAGAGAATGCTAACATTTACAAACTCCATTTTAAAATACAAGGGGATAAAATGGTCTTTATTGGTGATGTATTAGAAGAACCGAATAAATGGCTAGATGAAGCGTTGAAAAAAGAAGAGGATCCTGAAAAATATTGTGCACTTTGTTGGGGTGTTCAATATCGAGAACAATGGTGGATAGATGATTGCCTATCAAGCGGTTTGATTATGGCTATATACAAAGCGAAACAACTAATCAAGGAGGGTAAACAAGAAGAAGTAAATGAGATGATTCAAAGACTTGAAAACGAATACAAAAAGGGTATTCCAGACGACACTGCATGGGTCGTATTGGAAAAACTGAAAAATCTCAGTGGACAGACAAAAAAATAGGTTTCTAATCAAATCACACAAATCTCTATTAACCAACTCCTTGTTATACTCTGCTATCAAATCTATTTGTAAACATATATTTCTGTCCGAAGGACACTTAGGGAAACAAAAAAATCGGAGGACTAAAATCCCTCCGATTTTCATTATATAGAAAACGTTATTAATACTCCATCTTAGTCATACGAACTGAACTATATATGATATGAGTCGCTTCGCGAGAAATCTTACAAATCTATTCAAATCTCACAAATCTTTATTATAGCAACTTCTTGTTGTGCTCTGCTGTCAAACCCATAAATTTTCTGGGGAAAAAAGGAAGAGCGCTCGTCATCAATGTAAGGTAATACGATATACAGCATAACGATACGTTTATAAGCGATCAGGACTTAACGATAAAGTGTACGGAGACACTAAAATGAGCTATCCTCGCTCTCAACGCAATAGTTTAGAGAAGACCATTGGCCCCGTCTTCGGTGGGGCTTTACATTCGCCTGACGAAACGCTCTTGATGGTATTAAATCACGGATGTATTTAGCGATCCATGAGTTCTGTGCTCCAATTGGTCTCTTGAATAAGGTTGTCAGTCTGACGCAATTGTTTGCAGAGTGCATCCAACTTAAGTTGTAGTTCTCGTACATTCACGGTGCTGAGCACCTTGATTTCGGTGTGGGATGCACGTCCGGCAAGAATGCTTGCACTGTTTAGGAAGTTGCGGTACCGTTCAATTTTCAGTGTAAGGCAATCTTTCTCGGCAATCCATTCAGTCAATGATTTTCCTTTGACGATTGTTGCGCAGTTTGTTAGGTTCACTCGGGCGATTATCCACTGTAGGCGATCCACTGCAGCATCCAACTCAGCTAATAAGAGTTTGGGATCTTCGGCTGGTTGTTCACCCTCCTGCACAGTGGCATTATTGTTGAGTCTAGTGTGCATTTGTTGAATCTTACGGTTCAAGTCAGCACGTTCTTGTAATGCTTCCGCTAGTTTCATACGCGTTTAAAAATTAAATTCGGTAGTGTGGAATTTGTTTTTCTTTCACCTGATGATAATGAGAGTTTTCTCTCTTTATTTCAGTTGTTTTCCGTCGGAAAAGGCGTTACCCACCTTGTCACCAAGCTTTATGTATGTATGCTGTACGGGGTTGTAGGTGATGATACCCATTTTCTCCACGTCGGGGTTGCCGTCGGCATCTAAGAAACGTTCATCGCAAAGGATGTTGATGACTTTTGCCACGAGGTTGTAGCCCTCTTCCGATTCGTCAATTTTACGTTCCACGCGGCATTCGAGTGTCATGGGGAAATCCTTGAAGAGGGGAGCGCTCACGTTAGGTGCTTTTTCTACAGACCAGCCAGTTTTCTCCATTTTGTCAGGGGTGTTTCTTCCGCTCACGATACCCACATAGTCGGCAGCCACCAAGGTGTTGGCAGTTGCGAAAGTGACGGTGAAGTCGGCATTTGTTTTGAGGTTATCAGTTGTAGCATGAGAACCGAGAGAGATGACTATTTCATGCATATCCCATTGTCCGCCCCAAGCCGCGTTCATGGCATTGGGTTTACCATTCTTATCATACGTACCGATGATCAGTACCGGTTGAGGAATCAACCACGATTTAGAACCAAAACTTTTCATTGTAATTGACGAATAAAAATTAATAATTGGTGAGTTCCGCTGATTCATTAAGATACTCTCCATATTTGACAAAAGAATAATTGTTTTTGTCACTTTCAAAGTTATAAAAAAATTCAGATATGCGGTTGCATGGATGAAGTTGTGTAATAAAAAAATAAATATGAGGCATTGTTGGTTGAAAAAATTGAAGTTATGAATGACACCCAGATAACGCAACCAGTAATAGTAAGTATGAAAAATATTACCAAAGAATAAAAATATAGAGCCTTTATCATAGCTATTCCGAACAATATTAATACCTTTGTAATGAACTTAAATAGTATGGCAATGAACGATTTGAATCGGTTAAAGGTTGTACTAGGTGAACATATCTAAGAAAAATGACGCAAGAAAATAAAGACATACAGTCACAGTCTGAACCATATATCGTGAAGTCGCACGATATTCACATTGATGCGGACTATGCGGATTGGATAGCGGACATTAAGAGTCGCTATCGTTCTGCGCAGGTAAAAGCTGCTGTCAAGGTGAATGCAGAAAAACTTCTGTTCAATTGACAATTGGGTCGTGACTTGGTACAGAAGAAAGCCGAAGAACGTTGGGAAGCAGGAGTTGTAGAACAGGTAAGCCTAGATTTGAATCGTGAGTTTCCTAACAGTACAAACTTTTCTGTGCGCAATTTGTGGTATATGAAACAGTAGTATCTGTTCTATGCCGAGAATCTGGAAAAACTGAAACAGCTTGTTTCAGTAATGTTGTCGGAAGATGACTACAATAATAAAATCAGGCAAATAACAGATGAAGAAAAACTGAAACAGTTTGTTTCAGAATTTCCTTTGCCCTTTGCTTGTGTGCCTTGGGGACATCATGTTCGTATAGTTCAACATTCAAAAAACATTGAAGAAGCCTTGTTCTATGTGGGGTACACTATTCGAGAAGGAATTAGTCGCGACATATTGACGCGAATAATGAAAGATGATATTTACAAAAAGCGAGGTACTGTCCCCAACAATTTTTCGCAACACCTAACACCACAACTGGCAAAAATGGCGCAGTATGTGGTAAAAGAAAACTACGTTTTTGGCTTTGCAACAGTAGATCGTGAAACCTACAACGAAAGCGAATTGGAGAAGGCTCTTCACGATAACATCACAGCACTGCTACTTGAAATGGGCAATGGTTTTGCTTCCATATTCGACTACGCTGCTACATTGTATGCGAACTGAAGGCAAGAGCGTTTGAACCAGAGTTTGCTGGCAAATTAAACTACTATGTAAACGCTGTTGACGAAGTTTTGAAACAACCCGATGACAATCCGACTATAGGTCTTTTGGTATGCACGAATATGAACAGAGCTGATGTCCAATGGTCGTTCAAAGGCATCAGCACTCCAATGGGTGTGGCAACGTACAACAACATCAGAATTAAAGATGCCCTCCCAAGCCAAGAACAATTAGCTGAGCGTGTGCGTCTCTTGCAAAAGGAGTTACAGGAAACAAAACGGTTGATGGACAAGGTGGACAATATTGAGTAGATAGAGAGTGGAAGGAAATAAATCCAGCCTCAGAAGGAAATGAAATCGTTTTAAAAAGTACGGTAAGCCCTATGAATGACAATATTATTCACACTGGTTATACGAACAAATCATTAACCGTCTCTTTCAACTGAAACTGAAAGAAGTGGATGCTAATCGTTTCTATATTGGTAAGAAGCCAATAGGCAAAGATGATGCCGTGCATATACTGAGCAAGTACCTGCAGCGACTAATTGAAATAGTATTTATCGGGACGCCTGAAGACCTAGAAACTGATAGATATACAGATTTCGTTAATTCCGTAATCAAGATGTTGGGAAAAGAATTCAATGTGGATGATACGGAACTTGATTTAATTGATGCTCAGAAGAGTATATTAACAGCAGTTATTGACCGCACCAATTGTGAATACCCTGACATAGAGGAACATATGCAAGCTATTACTCCTATTACAACTCTTAGCCGGAGTTCTCTGTTCTTTGGAGACCGAGGGCCTGCAGACATGGAGAGTGAGTTGAACCGGGAGATTCTTTGTGCTGATGAGATTTGTTGGGTTGTTTCATTCATTAAAACAAGCGGGTTAAACTTGCTTTGGAATAGTTTGAAGAAGTTCATCGCCGAAGGGAAACGCTTACGGATTATAACAACGACTTATACGGGCGCGACTGAATGTGATGCAATTGCTCGATTGGCGGGTTTACCTCCTCTAATCTAATATATGCTGATAATCAGTAATTTACGAAAGTCTTTGGTACAAATAAGGAACGCCATAAGCATCTTGGATGTTGTCCCTCAATAACTATCGAGAAGCATCCGTGTGATGCTCTTCCTATTCTTTCTTGTCCTTTTCTATATATTCCTTTCTTTTGTTGGTGCAAAGGTACTAAGATTTCTTCACACGTGAAAATTAAATTATTGGTCATGGAATATACACTTTGCATATTGCACCATTCATTGCTAAATTAATCCAGTTCATAGTGTTATACTTTTTTTCTATATCCATTCCCCATCGTCTGCCAACATTTTCTATCTCTTTGTCTATATTGTTTTCCGTTATGCTTTCTGGATTTAGATTAGCATTATGCTGATTTATCCAGCAATTCCAAGCCTCACTATCGATGAACCTGTTTCTTCTTTCTTCAAATGGAAGATTTGTGGGCAACAGTTTTTTTAACCTATAAATGCCCAACTCCCAGAGATACATAATCCTATGAGTAGGATCCGTCTCTTGTTTCTTCCTTTCTTTTGTAAGAATTGCCAAGAATTCGGGCTCCTTGAGTTCGGGTTGTTGCTGCCAATAATGACTTAATGCCTCACTATCGGCCTTCTGCATGTCCTCAATTCGTTTGTAATCTTCTGCTTGATATCTTACGACATAAGGACTTTCACTTGTAATAGGATTATTACCATACCATAATTGGCCAACCTCGGGTTGTTTCACGGCAAAGATTGAAGAGCCCATACTAAAATCACTCTTAGATAATTCTTGATATTTAACTACCCAAGAATCGTTTCTATAGTATAAGTTCAAAAGATAAAGTGCAGCCATCGAATGTAAAAGAGCTTTCACATTGCCATCTTTGAGAGAAATAAATCTATCATGTTTCACAGCTTGATATGCTTTCTCCCAAAATGTACCAGATCTCTTATGAGCATTTTTTAATGGTCTTAGAATTTTATTCTCGTCTTTTGTCAGATTGAAAAATGGAGCAACAACCATAACTCTTTTATCATGTGTTGCCCATTTTTTATCAATAAGCTTTAAACAATCCTCGTCAAAAAACAAGTTTTTATCACCACGTGGTTTTGTACCACCATTATCAAAATACAATTCTTTGGAAATTGCTTCAATTTGAACGCAGCATCGTATAAGTAAGTCTGCTATATGTGGTGAAAACGTTTCCAATTGAGAATTACATGGTTTAGTAATTTCTGCGCCATGCTCATTAATTGTAATTTCATCCGTTATAAATATGAAATGAGATACGTTAATGAACTCTTTTTCGAGACTCAAATATGTTTGCCAAAATATATCTGTTTTTTTCATGCCATCAATCTATTAAGTTAATTACAAGTTTTTACGTAATTTTTCCAAATCCGCTTCCACCCCTTCCTTCGACACCAACGAATCTTTGGGCAGCACGGAGTAGTTCTTGGCAATGTTTTCTTTCTTACCGCTGAACCATTCGCAAAATGCAGTTTGGAGGAAAGAGTCTCCATCGAGATAGTCTTTTCCGTTATACCTTATTATATTGGTAACGAACTGCTTCAACTCGGCATTGTGCAGCTTTTTGTTCAATGGAATGTATAAATCTTTATTGGCAGCCACCTGTCCCGTCTCAATAAACAGTTTGACAATGTCACATACTTTCTCTACATCTTCTACAGACGTGCCAGCCAATGAAAACACCAGCATGGTATATTCTTCTGTTTTGGCCAGTCGCTTCTTTCGTTCATCTTCCTGACATCGCTTGATTTCTGCTTCAAGATTGAGCAGATGCTCTCGTCTTTCCAGCACATCAGAAACATTGGCAGACAGAACGTTGATTTCTTGGATGCGTTCTTCGTTCTCCTTGGGCATGTTCTGCTTAATCTCTGCCACTCGTTGATCCACCAACTTCTGAACCACTTCCGGCAGACGGTCTTGTATTTCTTTTATGACAGCATCCGTATTGCCTTCAGGCATTCGCTTCACATTTTCAATAAAAGGAGTTAATTCTTGTTCCAGCATATCTCCTTGCTTAGAAGTTGCCTCTTCAATTTTTTGCCAAGCGAGAATCTCATCAAGATATTCTTTCCGCTTTTCAATCTTTATTTGATAGAAACTGGTGAAAACGAGAGCGACTAATTTATAGAGAACTACAATTGCAGCCCCAAGGTAGCAGTAAGGAATATACCCCATTACCTTCATCCTCGTATTTTCATCAATTACTCCCAAGAAGTAAAGTATGACGAATGCGGTGAATGCGAAAAATAGCGTATAGCCGATAATGTTCTCTAATATACTGAAGAATTTTTTCATCTTTTCTGTAAAGCTTCTGGATGTTTACTCTTAATTTATATATCCAAACTATCCTCTTTTAGAAGGAAATCGAAAAGACCTATTGTCAGTATGCC
>CACZUS010000117.1 GCA_902784425.1 uncultured Bacteroidales bacterium | reverse complement strand
TGGCAGTCAGAAGCCCGACCTCCACTTCGACTACGACGCCATGGGCCAGCGCATCGCCAAGACGGTGACGAACAAGAACACGACCGACGGCACGGACAAGTTTGTGACGACCTACTACGTGCGCGACCCGCAGGGCAACGTGCTGGCGGTGTACGAGCACAAGCATGGAGACTCGGGCAACGGCACCTTCACCCTCACCGAGCAGCACCTCTACGGAGCCAGTCGTCTCGGCATGAAGAAGCGTGACTTGGCGCTGAACGTCGCCAATGCGAGTGAACCCACACCACCTGTCACCCACTACGAGCTGACCAACCACCTCGGCAACGTGATGGCGGTGATTTCGGATGAGGCATTCACTACAGCGGAACCTACGGTCGTTAGTTTAACGGATTACTATCCGTATGGTATGGAAATGCTGGGAAGAAGCTATAGCGCAGGTGACTATCGGTATGGATTTAATGGGAAAGAGAAGGAAAACATGAATGGGTCGCATATCGATTTTGGTGCTAGAATTTATGATACACGTGTAGGTAGTTTTTTTATGTAGATCCTTTATACAACGAGTATCCTTCGATAGGATCTTATGTTTTTTGTGCTGAATGGCAGATATAATTATTTTGAACCATGTATATATCCAGAGAATCATTCTTTGCCTCATAATTTATCAGGAAATGAGAAGAACACCAAGTGATCTTAAACTTAAAGGATATGGGAAAGAAGACGAAAAGAAATATATTTTTAGTATTGGTATTGGCTTGTTTGCTAAACAAATGCACTGTTGTATCCCTTTTGGGTAAATATGATAAGACATTCAATGGAGACTTTAACCTTGTATCAGTTGATGCTAATGGTTTATATGAAAGGGGAATATATTATTTGAATTGGCTTAGACATAAGGATGATGCTCAGGAATACGTGCGTAATTCAGATAGTAATCATTTTTGGGGTGATCCAAGTATCTGCTGTATGGTGAATAGTCTTGATTATTTAGAATATAAAACAGACTCAGTGAAAGTTGACAGTATGTTGGTTGTTTTACTTAATTTCAGAGACAAAAATGGTGTTATTCAAGGTAATGATATACATCGAGCAACAATTTGGCATATAATAGGCACGCGTAGGAAACATTTATTACCCTATATCCAACAATTGAGAGATTCATTTGACAGCTATCCGTCAGATATGAAATTTGACACTGAAAGGTCTTATGGAAACATGGTGGAAAATAGAAATATAAAAGGGGAAATCGATAAGGCGATAGAGGGGTGGTGACCCCAATTATTGTATTGATTGCTGGATACAAGATTGGGTAGGTAGATGAGAATCGAACATGGTACAAAAATATTTTAATAAGATGGTCAGATATATCAGCGTGTTGCTGACAATTATTTTGTCTTCAACCAATGTGTTGTACTCAAAACAGAATATGTCGTATTCCCAACACAATGCAGTTGTGGAATATTGTTTAATGCAGAATGATTTGGACTCGTTACTTTCGTATTTCAATTATGATGAAGAGAAGGCTATAATGTCTTTATGTTCATATGAAATGAATCCACAATTGAATGTTGATGCTTTCTGGTTTGCATTTTCAAATAGGGAATCAAGTGACGTGTATAACTTTACATATAAATCGGATACCCTTTATTCTCCGGATTATGGTAAGCTCATGTTGTTTCGTGGCGAGTCATTGCAATTAAAGTCCGTATATTGGTTGATTGTCTTATTTTACGGATTGAATTATGATAAAGAGAATATATGCCAATTTTATGAGCACGGCAGATTGTCGGACATTTATATGACTGGGAAAGTAGGGGGAAAAGAAGTGAATCTTGAAATAAAGCCTAATGTGTTTGGAAAAAAAGTAAAAAGATGGAAGAAAACATTATCCAAGAGAGGACTTGAATATTTGAGAATAAAAGATAAATTTTTTCTGACCCCTAGCGAATATAAAATATTCAAGTATGAAACTTATGAGAAGAATTTCCTTCTACAAGTTTATAAGGGAGAAAATCTCTTTCAAAACTGCCTCCCATTAAAACGATAAATCTAAAGCATGCATGAAGAAGTATGTTTGTTTATACAATATCACCGACCTCTATATCTCAAAAAAGGTGACCAACAAGAACACGACCGACGGCACGGACAAATTCGTGACCACCTACTACGTGCGCGACCCGCAGGGCAACGTGCTGGCGGTGTACGAGCACAAACATGGAGACTCGGACAACGGCACCTTCACCCTCGCCGAGCAGCACCTCTACGGAGCCAGTCGCCTTGGCATGAAGAAGCGTGACTTGGCGCTGAACGCCACCAATGCGAATGAATCCATACCAGCTGCCACTCACTACGAGCTCACCAACCACCTCGGCAACGTGATGGCGGTGATCTCTGACAAGGCATCCGACACAAACGAACCTACCGTTGTAAGTTTGTCGGATTACTATCCGTTTGGTATGACGGAGCCGGGAAGAAGCTGGAATGAAAGAGATTATTTATATGAAAAACCAAATGATCCCAATAGTAGTACTTATGGAGGAACTGACAAAAGCAATTAAAACGGCTAAATTCATAATAGTAGTCATTGTGTTCATTTTAAATCATTTGGACGCAGATGCATCAGGCGGTGTGGAAATCACGGGATTGAGGGATTTGTATCAATATGGTGATACAATAAAGCTTAAAATAGAAAACGGGACTCAAGATACTATTTTTTGTGCTGGGGAAATAGAATTTATGTCTATGTCGGGAGATGCTTGGTATGTTACAGTTGATGATATTTGGGATCCTTATGATTATAGAATTAAACGTGCGATGGGAATTAACCCTTCCGAAATAGTAGAATGTATGATAGATTTGCATTTCATCCCTCAAGAGGATAATGTTGTGTATTGTAGGTTAAAAGTACATTATTATATGAAAGAAAACACATCAGAAAACGACATGGAAATGTCATATGTTCGGACTTTCAAAATTAAGGGCATAAAATTTTTTCAACCATGAAAAAACATCCGTGAAAATAACACGGTAAAGTTTAGTTGTCCAAAAATCATTGCACAACATCACCACACCGTTCCACGCTACAAGCAGTTATGTAGGCCCGATGGAGAAGATACCGTGCTTTAATCCCAATTGCATTATTTCCCGAAAAAATTGTATCTTTGTTCAGTTGACTAAAAAAAGAAAAACATGTGCATGCCTAGCTGCTTAAAAAATTGGTTTATTCCCGTTCTCATTCTTATGTGTTCGTGCTCCAATAGGAGTTCATACACAAATAAGGGAGACTGTCCAATTGTTTTTTTCGACTCTGTAATAGGCAACACTCATGTTATCTTGCATGACAGATGTGACACCTCTCTCCGGTGTTTAAAAATAAATGACAACCAAATAGATTACGATTCTTTGTTTGATAAATACGACCTTGGAAGAGCTGATTTGCCTTATTGTTTTGGAAATGGAGGTAACGGTAATGTCCTAATGTATGGATGTGATTACTGTTTTGTTATCCACGGGGATAGTGTACAGAATTGTATCTTAACGCCTGTGCTTGCTGTGGATACTATAAATTCCAGATTGCTATCCGATAACAGGGCGGATAGTCTGGAAGACAGTCTCGTTTTTATTGTTTATGACATTCAGGACAACTCTACAAGCCGTTTCCGAATCGAAGGAATCAATGATACGTTGTACTATCATTCAGATTTCTCATCGGAGTTTGTGGATGGTGACTTGCATGTGAAATATCATGACATGGGAGGCGCTTTAATAGACTCTGTCATCGAAATGAGAAGTATCGTCAATAATGTTCCGTTAAAAAGGGACGAGTTTAAATATTAATCAAATAGTTACGAATGGGGGGACTAAATGGACTTTCGTTATCGTTGATATTAGTAATATTCTATATTAATGGCGGATAAATATAATTGTCCTGAAGCATGCTATATTACGTATAAAACGATTATGAAAATGTCTCGGGATTTCAATTATAAGATAAGCGAAGAATTATGGCTTTTCATTTTCTCTTATTTGAATAAAGCTGCAGAGTTGGAAAATATAAATGCATGGGGCGAATTAGTATCTTTGTACCAGAAAGGGAATGAATACGTTCAGCCAGATCAAGAGAAGGTGAAGTTTTACAAAGAGAAAATAAACGAATATTGGAAGAGAAAAAAATAGTGTTAAAAAATAAAGACGATGCATATGTATAGAGTATTGGTTATATTCATCACTTTGATTGGAACTTTCCCGTGTTTTGCACAGAGTGTAAGTGGCGAGACTGATGGTCACCAGTATGTGGACCTTGGTCTGCCGAGTGGTACCTTGTGGGCTACCTGTAATGTGGGTGCAACAGGACCTACTGGCAATGGCGACTATTTCGCATGGGGTGAAGTGACGACGAAGCAGGTGTATAGTTGGGCTAGTTATACCTTAAGCAACGGAGAAGAGGGACATCTTATAAAATATTGTTTCGATAAAAACTCTGGTGATGTGGACCAAAAGCGTGTGTTGGAAACGGCTGATGATGCCGCTTCACATCAATGGGGAGCAAAATGGCGAATGCCGAACAGAGAAGAGTTGCGTGAGTTGATAGACAATTGTAATTGGGAATGGATGAGTGATTATAATGGTAGTGGAAAGTCGGGACAACTGGGAACATCCAAAATTAATGGAAACAAAATCTTTTTCCCCGCTTCAGGAATGCGGCACACGGCAAAATATAAGTTTGCACAAATGAATGATTTTCAGATTACTGTGCCTGGTCCTCCTAATGGAATTGAATTCGAAGGCGAGTTTGGTGGATATTGGTCGTCGGAACTAACAGAGAGATCTATGGTTGCATATTTAATGAATATCGGTAATGCTTTTTTGGAGTGTGATGGAGCGAAACGTTGTATCGGTTACCCTATTCGTGCGGTGGTGAAGTAATAATCTTTATAATATGAAGTATGAAACACATTCTATTTATAGTACTGCTTTCCTTCGGTATTGTGGGCTTTGTTCTATCTAAGGGAACATCGGGGAATCGTTTGGTGGATCCGAACAATAATGATTTTTCAAAATATGAGTCTTGGTGCGAACAATACATTAACACTTATGAAGTGAAAAGATATCCGGGTGTTGCTTTCCCTGCATTGATGGATGTGCCACGTGAACTAAACGACTATCTAATGGAAAGCGCAAGAAAGGGTGATTTCAGGTTGTTAAATGGCATGGGCGCCGAAGATAACGGATTTGTAGAGTTGTTATTAAAATCGTCTTTTGAAGATTTCGATGAAGAAGGTTATTTTATCATTCGAGTTAGGACGTTGGGAGATTTCGTAAGAGAAAATAGTATTAACCTCTCTAAAGAAGATTATGATTATGTGCAAGAAAAATTTTCTGCATACTTGAAACGAAAGTTGTCTCGACATAGACATAGAAACTCACATCGATAGAGAAATTTACTGCATACTTGAAACGAAAGAACTAGTGAATGAAACATTGGATTATGTTGATATGGATTTGCTGTAAAAGAATTGACAGAATTTTCCTTTTATTTGACTGAAATACAAGAATACTCTCATCAAAGGGAATATTTGAGAGCGGTTATTTATTGCCTGTTTTGGTATGAATGCAACAAATATTCTCTATGTTGCAACAATTTTCTTCCTTGATGAGGGGGTGTTGTGCTATGTTTGCCATACGGTTAAGGTG
>CACZUS010000116.1 GCA_902784425.1 uncultured Bacteroidales bacterium | reverse complement strand
GCCACCAGGTGAGAAGCCACGACTCATATCTGTCTGATGAATTTCCCCATCAAAGGAGATCATGTCTTCATTAAGTTTTGCCCAAAACAATTTTGGATTTCCCCAATAGAGATACGCTTGACCATCATCATCAATCCATACCGTAGGGTCGATATACTCCCAGCTCGGCCCTGCCAGATGTCTATTTCCACTCAAAGCATTCTTAAAAGGTCCCTCCGGTCTATCAGCCACAGCTACATTGATAGCACGTCCCATTGGCCTTAGCATTTGGGAAATCTCTGGAACTCAATATGAGTGTACCTCGGTCGGTCCAGTTCACCATATCAGTAGATGAGGAAACTCGCCAACCATTCATCGTAAAGAAGGAACCACCTTCGTCATTACCTGTATAGACAAACACAGTATCATCTATAACAACTGGTGCAGGGTCAGGTGAATAATAGGTCTGGATAATAGGATTATCTGCCCATCCTATGTGACATGTCAGTGCTACAATAGCCCCCATGATCAGTTTCTTTGTGCTTTTCATATTTCATATAGTTTAGTTGTTGTTTCTTATAATTTTCATATAGTTTTCCGATGACAAAAATAAATTTTCCCATAAGGTTTCTCTATAATAAAATGACCTTTTTTTAGTAAAATTATGTCGAAATAATTGTGAAACAAAAATTTTATAGTATGACCAATTTTTCCCCTTTACCTTGCTAATATCTAATTATTTTCGCACCGATAAACAAACAAAACTGAACATTAAAAAACCATAAAACGCCATGAAAAAAACAGGATTAATTCTAATGCTTTTGTTATGCGCTGTTGTGGGATTCTCTGATCCTCAGACTTTTTACGTGTCGCCGATGGGCAACGATTTGAATGATGGAACGGAGAGTATGCCCTTTAAGACGATAGCGCAGGCGCAAAAGGCGGTAAGAGCCATCAATGCTGATATGGATGATGATATCATCGTCTATTTAAGAGAAGGCACTTATGCATTGGACAACACCATCACATTCTCCAATGCAGATGGTGGTAAGAACGGCCATCGGGTTCGATACGAGAACTATCCGAATGAACATCCGTTGATCACAGGTGGTATGCCGATCGTAGGCTGGGAACTATACGATGCGGAGAAGAATATCTGGTGTGCCAAGGATGTCACAACTCGTTTCCGTCAACTCTATGTGAATGGGCAAAAGGCCATACGTGCCCGCCATCCTAATTTGAAAAGCGATGGTTCGCACAACATGTTCCGCCTAACCAAGGTGGATACTATGGGTCGTGCATTCGATGTTGCTTCATCGTATGTCTCCGATTGGAAAAACTTCGATAAGGTGGAGATACACCTGATGATTGCTTGGTCGGACAATGTCCTTCGACTGGAAAAGAAAGAGTCGTATGGCAACGTGACGAAACTGATTCCTCGCGATCCTGAACGTACACGCCTTTTTAAACGTAAATATCCAATGTTGGGAACTGCCTTTATGAGCAATCCACCTAAGCAGCAATCTTTCTATTTTGAAAATGCGTACGAGTTTATCGATGTCCCAGGTGAATGGTATCTGGATGAAACGACCGACGTGCTTTATTACAAAGCCAGAGAGGGCGAATCGATGACCGAAGCCACTGTGGTAGCACCTCGCATCAATACACTTTTCAGTATAGAAGGAACAAGCACTCAGGATAAAGTGGGCTATCTGACATTTAAAGGATTAACCTTCGCTCATACCAATTTTCTTCGTCCAAGTCAGGAGGGATTCCTCGATTTGCAGGCTGGTATGTATAATATCGATGTTATCGCAGAAGGAGGACTCCTTGGTAGCAATAAGTTCCTTTTGTGGCGACCAGACGCAGGCTTCCGTGTGGAAAACGCACACCATATCATTTTCGAGGATAATGTATTCTCACAAATGGCTGCCACAGGACTCGATTTTGTCTCTGGTACGAACGATGACCGTGTGGAAGGAAATGTCTTCATGGACTTAGGCGGAACAGGTATCTGTGTAGGTAAATACAGTCAGGACTCGTTGACAGAGATCCATATTCCATATAATCCTACCGATAAGGATGAGATATGTACGCGTGATACCATAAAAAACAACCTTGTGTCGCACGTCACCACTGAAATACAAGGTGCTGTGGGCATTGGATGTGGTTATCCGCGTGATATTCTGATTGAACACAATGAGATCTGTTATACCAACTATTCCGGTATCTCCGTAGGTTATGGTTGGACCGATAGACAGACTGCTATGAATCACAACCGAATCAACTGGAACTATATTCATCATGTGGCTCAATTGCTATGTGATGCAGGAGCTATCTATACGTTGTCTAATCAAGGTTATGAGGGTGAGATACAACATAATTATTCGAAATATATCAGTGCCTCGGAATGGGCTGATTACTGGGTGTGTCCAATCTATTTGGATGAAGGTACCAGCGGTTTTAACGTTAGTTACAACGTGGCAGAAAACGCACCAGATGGTATTGCTTGCAACAGTTGTGTCAACTATACTCAAAACCCTGACACCAAAGATGCATCTAAGTTGGAAGAAACCAGAAGATATGCAGGTATTGAAAGCAAATATTCATATATCAAAGAAATCACAGCCATTCCGGATGTTGGTTTTGTAGATTATTTTCAACAGGAGCCATTCATCGAACGACTCTCCATTCCAGGCTTGATTGAGGCAGAAAACTATGACAAGGGAGGTGCTGGCATTGCCTATTCAGACCAAGATGCAGCGAACACAGAGGCCTTTTATCGAAATGATGGAGTGGATATCGTAACGGTTCTTCCCGACATGGATGAATCGGGAGGTTATGCCGTGGGTTATACCAATGCGGGTGAATGGATGGAATATTCGGTCAACGTGATGTATGCAGGTAACTACATAGTGAGAGCAAAGGTGGCCAGTGGGTTGGAAAACTCAGGATTCACACTGCTTATGGACGGAAAAGAGATCATCGAACCTTTTGTGATTCCACAAGGAGAAGATTGGAACAGCTACTCGACAATGGATGCTAAAACCTCCGCTTTGGACGAAGGTGAACATGTGTTGAGATTAAAGATAACAGGAGGCTATGCAAATATTGATTGGATTCAGTTCGGACGCACAGAGGGTGAACTCTCCTCTAGTTCCGTTATCTCTGAGAATCTGATGGGATGGTTGCAGAAAGGTGACTATTACCTTTATTCGATGGATGGCATACTACGATCTGTTATCTCTCTTACAGAGAAAACCTCTTTAGCTACACTGACACAGGAACTGAAAAACAGCAACCTACCATTGGGTGTCTATATCATTCAAGCCAAAGGAGGGAAAATTCGTCAGAAGATTTCAATTCAATGATTATCTCTAAAATAGAACTGTATGAAAAGATTTTTTATAGTTATCACGCTTCTTCTGACAGCATTTACACTGCGTGCCAACACGACCAAAGAGTCGATGAAACTATGGTATGATAGTGACGCTGGATCGACATTCACCAATGCGTTGCCAATCGGTAACGGTTACATGGGTGGTATGATCTATGGAGGCGTTTCGAAAGATTATATCGGACTGAATGAAGGTACGGTATGGTCTGGTAATCCAGGAAACAACAATAAGATGGGAGCTGCAGACAAACTCTCTGCCGTTAGAAATGCATTGTTCTCAGGCGATTATAGAACAGCGGAATCCATTGCCAGTGATATGGTAGGCTACCAACCTGCTTCATATCAGCCAGTGGGAGACCTTGTCTTGTCTTTCCCAGACCACAAGGCATCCAGCTACCGACGGGAGTTAGACCTCTCCACTGCCATTGCCAAGACAATCTACACGTATGATGGCGTTGAATATACACGCGAGTATTTCGCTAGTTACCCAGACCATGTGATGGTGATCCGATTGACTGCCAACAAAAGCAATAAGATTACTTTTAATGCCACCTTGACGACCCCACACCGGAACAATTCACTCTCAACTGTAGGTAACACGATTTTATTGCAAAATGGAACGCTCAATTCCATCAAGTTTCAAACTCGCTTGCTTGTACGAAACGATGGAGGTTCCATCTCTGCTGCCAATAATACGATCAGTGTCTCAGATGCCAATTCCGTTACGTTGATATTGACCATTGCATCCAACTTCAAATCGTTTAATGATGTCACAGCCAATCCATCAGAACGAACAGAGGCTATTATGTCGGAGGCGAGCGAAAAGAATTATGATGATTTAAGAAATAGGCATTTGAAAGATTATCAAGCCTTGTTCAATCGTGTGAAAATGGATTTGGGTGAAGCTTCTTCCAATGCTACGGACATCACCTCTAATCGTGTGAAGAATTTCAACTCCACGAACGATCCCGATTTCGTCCGCCTCTATTATCAGTTTGGACGTTATCTGCTTATCTCATGTTCGCGTGGAACAGGTCAGCCTGCTAATCTGCAAGGAATATGGAACCGAGACACTTCACCTGCGTGGGGAAGCAAATACACTACCAATATCAATTTGGAAATGAACTATTGGATGGTCGAATCAGCCAATCTGTCGGAATGTGCCACTCCGCTTATCAATAAAATTAAATCCATGGTCTACAATGGAAATGAGACAGCGAAGGTGCATTGGGGTACAAGCGAGGGATGGGTGGTTCATCATAACACGGATCTATGGAATCGAACGGCTCCGATTGATGGTTCATGGGGCATTTGGCCTTCAGGTGCCGGTTGGTTGAGTACTCACCTGTGGGAACATTATCTTTATACTTTGGATAAAGAGTTTCTGAAGGATGTCTATCCAACCATGAAAGGGGCAGCGCAGTTCTTTTTGAACACACTGGTTCAAGAGCCTGTCAGTGGCAATGGTTACTTAGTAACGGCACCGAGCGACTCTCCTGAAAACACTCATGGTGGATACAATACCTGCTTTGGGCCTACAATGGATATCCAAATCATCCGTGATGTGTTTAGTCAAACTTCGCAGGCAGCTCAGTTGCTGGGTGTGGATGGTGAGTTATGTGAAAAGATGGCAGAAGCTTCTGCTAAGCTACCTCCACATAAGATTGGTAAGTACGGACAGTTGCAAGAATGGTTTGATGATTGGGACGACCCTCGTAGCGATCACCGCCATGTGTCTCATCTATACGGACTATTCCCAAGTGCTCAAATCTCGGTGGATGAGACCGCCGACTTGGCTGAGGCTGCTAAAACGACCTTGACACAACGTGGCGACATGGCAACGGGATGGTCTTTGGCATGGAAAATCAACTTGTGGGCAAGACTGCAAGATGGTAATCATGCCTATAAATTGATACAAGATTTGCTTACACCAGATAGAACTTACGAAAACTTGTTCGACGCGCATCCTCCTTTTCAAATTGATGGGAACTTTGGTGCTGTGTCTGGTATCAATGAGATGTTGCTTCAAAGTCAGGGTGGAAAGATTCGCATTCTGCCAGCTCTTCCCAATACATGGTCCAACGGTTATGTCTCAGGTTTATGCGCCAGAGGAGGATTTGTCATTGATTCTATGGCTTGGAAAGATGGCAAACTGAGTTACCTATCGGTGGTTTCAAACAAAGGAGAAGAGCTTTCATTGGACTATAAAGGAAAGACCTTTGAGAGAAAGACGAAGGTGGGCGACACCCTGGTGTTTGATGCAAATTTGAAGTGTAAGGATAGTGCCTGGTCATATTGAGGCTGAAGAGTACTTCGATATGGATGGAATTGAGATAGAACCTGATGATAACAATGATCTCAATATTGGTTGGATTAATGATGGAGACTGGTCATCGTATCTTTTAGATGTAGCAAAATCAGGTGTGTATCAAATAACAGCCAATGTGGCTACAGGTGCAGAGGAGAGTTCTACAATCACAGTCACAGACTCCACTGGAAAGGTTCTCTCTGAGTTGTCCATAGACCCAGAGCAATCTACAGGATGGCATGACTGGTATAATACATCATCTGAAATACATCTTTCTAAAGGTCTCCAAACACTTAGAATGAATTATAGTGGGAATACAACTTTTCTTATGAACATCAATTGGTTTGAGTGGAAATTACTGAAAGAGGATGAGGAGACATCCCTCTATTCTCCATTATCTCAACAGTCATTCTCTGCTGGAGAGTATGCATTGT
>CACZUS010000115.1 GCA_902784425.1 uncultured Bacteroidales bacterium | reverse complement strand
GCCCCACCTTGGAAAGAGCCGTTTTAATAATGACATCTAATACTCAATAATTGATTATGATTTGGCATATATTAGGAATACTGGCATTTGTAGTGATATACAACATCTGACGCTACAATCAAGAGGCTGATAGCAATGACTATGGTCCTAACATAGAGCCAGAACCCAAGAATAATGAAGTAAATGTGAGCCTAAATACGATGAAGCAGGACGCATTCAGTTTGAGTATCAAGGTGTGATATTCCTGATGGAAGCAGCCAATGACTGCATGTTTGTGAATCTGATATGGCCCTGGTGTTATAGTTTCTCCAAGTTTGATATTGACGAGTTCGCAAGGGTTCGTCAGGTGGTGAATGAGGTCAATCTGCGTGACACGCTTTCAGTCGTCTATACCATTTCAGATGCTGATGACGTAGCAGTGCATATCAAGAAACATTTCCTGCTGGTATCGCAGATTCCTGATTTGGCGGACTACTTGAAATTGATGCTGGATAGTTTCTTCAGAACTGCCAGGACATTAGACCTGGAAATTGAAAAATGCAGATTACAGGAATGTGAGCGATAACTATGAGATTTTTTTATTATATTTGCAACATAATTTTTATCAATATGGACATTGAAATCGGGAAAAAGATCGCAGATACAGTATGTGAGGCGTGGAATACGCTTGATGGTTCACTGTTCGAGCCCATCCTTAGAGATGACTTTGAGTATATCTCAGTGTGGGTGTTAGAGACAATGGAAGGCAAGGACAAGTACCTTGAATACATCAAAGTCAAATTTGAGTCACTAAAAAAGGGTAATAATCCTGTCGTAGCGGAGATCTTGTATCAAGAGATTATTGGCAAATATGTGGTAGTCCTGAACCAAGGTGGCAGTTATGCAGCTCTTGAACCAACCATTCAAGATGATAAGCTGAAAAGCTTGTGGATGCGTCCTGTGGAGATGACATTGCCTGCAGTGTTTACTTCGAAGAAGCCAGATTACTTAGAGAAACCAAAGAAAGAAAAACAAGAAGCAGAGTACGAAAAGTTTTCAAGACGATTCCTTGAGGCACTGATGGCAAAGGATTTCTCGTTAGTTGAAGAGCTTTTGGCTGATGATGTTATTCAGATTCTATATGATTCTAAAGAGTTTGTTGGTAAATACGAGGTCATTTCATATTGGGATGGATGGCTTGAAAGATGGAATGAGCCAGCAGAAGCCACAAAATATGAAGTAAAACATTGTAAATACTACAATCGGGAGGTGCTTAGTATCCAGCCGTTTGGTTCAAAGAATCTGTATCAGATGGCAAGAATTGAGAATGGGAAAGTACAGCAACTGATTCTTTGTCCTAATCCATTGCAAAACGCGATGATTAGATACTGGGATCTGGATCATTCACCATTATTGTTTAAAGACCTTACTGTCATGCCTCACAAAATGGGGAAAGACCTTGACCCACGTCCTTATAGGATTCCATGTATGCGATGCGGATGTAAATCGGAAAAACTGCAGCTGTATGAGTATACACATGATGCTGGACCTTTAGGATATAAAGGCGAATTGTCTGTCTGCACCAACTGTATGGAGGCGGTGGAGTTTCTACCAACGGTATTGATTAGATATTAATTTTCAAATCTATTAAATATGAGTAGCGTTAAGATGTTAGGAGCACTAACTGGCGATATTATTGGCTCTGTGTATGAGTTTTACAATACGAAGTCTATGGATTTCGATTTGTTCTGTGGGGAAAGTACCTTTACGGATGATTCCGTGATGACATTGGCAGTAGCAAAATGGTTGGTGGAAGATGAAGCGCACACCATACATTATTTAATATATTGTATGCAAGAGTTGGGACATCTTCATGCTGATGCTGGCTATGGTGGGCGTTTTCTGGGATGGCTTTGGGAGGATAATCCTCAGCCATATAATAGTTGGGGTAATGGTGCTGGCATGCGTGTTAGTCCAGTGGGATTGTACGCCAAAACACTGGATGAAGCCTTAGCATTAGCTGCGTTGAGTGCATCTGTTAGTCATAATCATCCAGAAGGTGTAAAAGGTGCTCAGGCTATCGCAACTAGTGTTTTCCTTGCTAAGCAGGGTAAATCTAAGGCAGAGATTAAGGCGTATGTGGAAAATACGTTTGGCTATGACCTGAACAGAACAATAGCAGAGATTCGTCCAAGATACGGATTTGATGTTTCCTGTCAGGGTAGTGTACCTGAAGCTATCATTGCTTTCTTAGAAGGTAATTCTTTTGAAGAGGTGATAAGATTGGCTATATCTCTTGGTGGTGACTCTGACACCATTGGAGCTATGGCTGGTGCCATTGCAGCCTGCGTGTATCCTATTCCAGAAGAGATAGCAGAGCGATGCAATTCGATACTGACAGAGGATTTAAGAGAAATAAAAGATGGGTTTTGTAAGATAATAGAGATATGATGGCAGGTGGTATCATTCTCAATTGGGGTAAAAAATTCTTCTCTCTGAAAGGAAAAATGGGAAGACTCGGCTTTTTTGTGACTCTTTTGGGCGCACTTATCATGACTGAAATATTCTGTATAATTGCTGCACAACTATGGTACTTATACGAGCCCTATCCTTGTTGGCAATTTAATGTTAATGTCAATTTGAGTTGGACATTTGGCCTTCTAGGTATGTTTAGCGGTCTTCTTCCGATTACTATACTAATACTTTTAAGTTGTAATTACATAACACTGGTATGGGCTGGAACCGTTGGATATGGATTCTTTATAGAAACATTAGTTATAGACGTCTTTTTCGTGTTTTATATATTACAATGTTTTAAACGTTGCCGCGACTTGGATGTTAGCTTATGGTATACAATCGTACCACTATACAATCCTTTAGCATTCATATTCAGCCCTGGCGACAAAACTGATGAATTGATACAGCAAAATCATGAACAATTTTACCTTGACATCAATCGAGATAAATGAAAGTTTTTTTGAGAATATCCAGAAATAAATATAACTCAGCTCTATGTCATCATTTAGAAATATAAAAATAACATGTCCTGCCTGTAATTCAGAAGGGGCTTACACAGTATGGGATTCCGTCAATGTTGATTTGGATCCTGATTTGAAATCTAAAGTTATGGACGGTTCTCTTTTTACATGGGTATGTCCCAATTGCAAAAAGAGCTTTAACGCCCCATATTCTTTTTTATACCATGATATTACACATAATTTTATGGTATATTTTGAATCAGAGAAGAGTCATATTATTCCATTTGCGGAATATCTCAGAGTTATGGAGAATGGGCTTGATATGAATGCAATTGCTGCTATAGCTGCGAAGTTCCGTGACGAGAATCCACAAATGAACATTCTTTTTGATAGTTTGACAGTTGATAAAGAGCTTCTATTTTCTGTATTAGAGATGCCAAACGGAATATGGGAGTTCACAGAGCGGAAGCATTCTATATCATATGATGAATACTTGCGAGTTTGTGAGGAGATAAAGTAAATAGGCATGCCTGTTATTAATGTAATATCTATGGATAGATTATTGGACAAGCTGAAAGGAACCATATATGGCCAGGCAATTGGTGATGCCCTTGGTCTTGGAACTGAGGGCATGACTGATGAGGATATGGCATGGAAATATCCTAATGGTATCAGCCATTATAGTGACATTTTCCAGGACAGGCATCGAAAGAGATGGAAGATAGGCGATTGGACTGATGATACAGACATGATGCTCTGTATCGCTAACGCTGTAATCCAGGACAAAGGTGTTAACTATACCAGCATCGCTCGAAATTTCAAGGAATGGGCTGATGGCGAACCGATGGGAATTGGCGAGACCACGTATAAGGTTTTGAGTTTTGGAGATTACGTCGATAGACCATTTGATGCCTCTAAGATGCTTTGGGAAATGAGTCACCAGCAATCTGCAGCTAATGGAGGGGTTATGCGCACCTCTATAGTAGGACTATTCCCAAAAGCTGTTGAAGAATGTGCAGCCAATATTTGCCGATTGACGCACTACGACCCAAGATGTGTAGGTTCCTGTGTAATCGTTTCGCTGCTGATACATTCACTGGTATACGAAGAGGAAAAACTGTCATATCACAAGATTGTTGATATAGCGCAAAAGCATGATAGTCGTATTCGAGAGTACATAGATCTCTCGCTGAATACAGACATAAGGGCATTAGAGTTGCAGGATTGGGACTCTGTGGGCTATACGCTTAAAACTTTGGCTGCTGGTCTCTGGGCATATTGGAATGCGCCATCTTTCGAGGAAGGTCTACTCTCTGTGGTTAGAGCAGGAGGCGACGCAGATACGAACGCCGCTGTTGCCAGTGCTATTCTTGGCGCAAAATTTGGTTTTAGTGCAATACCACAAGAATATATTGATGGGCTAATATACAAAGAGCAACTTGACAAAGTGGTTTCCGAAATGGTTGAACTCACGAAATAGAAAATGGCTGAAAGGAAGAGAAGAATAGTAGACAGGGAAAACTTTTCTAAATGGGAAAAGACTGTGATGGTGGTAATGCTACCCATATTCGCAATTGTAGCAGGAGTCGAACATATTATAGCCAAAGTCACAGGTATGACTTATAATGAGGTAAATATCATTGTATACTACTTGTTGATTCCATTATCATGGGCAGTTATGATTGATTACATCACAATGATGCCATTCCTCACGCCAATGTACATTATAGCATTGCTAGTATTCTTATGGAAAGACCCGATGAAGTTTCGAAATCGCTGTGATTGGGCGTTTGATAAATCTGTAGTATTTCTACTGTGGTTCAAAAAGATTGGTTGGAACTATATAGTTAGTTCCGTCATTATTTGTGTTGTTGTTCCTGCTTTGATTTATGTGGAACTGATCTATGGTATAATCAAATTGAGATAACCAAAGGAATGAAAAACGTTATATGGGAAATTGGGAATAAGCGCATCTCTTTTGATTACGAAAAGATACGTTGTTACAGTGCAAGTCGCTGGCCTAAAGACATGGGGATTACACATGGCGTAGAGCATTGGGATAGAGTCGCAAGATTTGGTAGGATACTTTACCAAGAAGGTGCGGATAAGGATGTCATACTAGCCTTTGCATACCTTCATGACTCTGAGAGAAGGGACAACGCAATGGACATTGAACATGGTAAGAGGGCTTCTTTGCTAATTGACAGAATCCGAGAAACAGAGCTAAAAGCATTGAACGATGAGCAGATTGCGAAACTAAAGCGAGCCTGCGAATTGCATACAATTGAACATCGGACTGGGGATATAACTATAGACATCTGCTTTGATGCAGACAGGATGGATTTACTCAGGGTTGGCATCATTCCAGACCCTAAGCGCATGGCTACAAAACTAGGGGCAGAATTGGTTGCAGACCCCAATTACGAAGATTTTTATAGAGAGCTAAATGAAACTGGAAAATAAGAAAAGAATGTGGATAGTTCTCTCCGTTGTTGTACTCGCTGCCATAGGTATTCTTGTTAGAGAAGCGACGAGCACTCAACAGAGTTTGGAAGACAATATAGAAATTGCAGAGGGCACAAACGGTTTCCATATAGAGACGTTATCTGATAAGAAAATCTATAGTCCAGCACACTATTCGAGTGTATGTTATGATGTTCCTCAAATCAAAGTTGAACTGGTAAGTATAACGAATAGCTATGCCATCCTCAATGCTGCGTATTATGACGCTGAACTATGGTTAAGGTTTGGCAGAGTGGTTAATGATTCGATAAGACATATTTCTTTTGATTCTGTGTGGGATGAAGAAGCTAGAAATGCGGT
>CACZUS010000114.1 GCA_902784425.1 uncultured Bacteroidales bacterium | reverse complement strand
ATGCTTACAACCGCGTCGACTCATGTGACTTGAGATTGTGTTACGGAGTAGACGCCCCTGGAGCACACATACTTAAAGACGGGAAATGGATTCTCGGAACGGATACAATTGATGTCGCTACAGTTACAAACGTTGTGATTGATCCGTCCATGAGTATTTATCATCCGACATCCCTTTCCAACTGGTTCAAGGACTATTCTCGGATGAAAACGATTGAAGGATTATCAAATATAAAGACAGATTCGGCCACATCCATGGCTGGAATGTTCAAAAACTGCTCTTCTCTTGTTTCGGTGAATTTTGGATGGGATGTTAAGATTTAAGCGAATTCAACACATGTAAGGTCGAGAACATGGCATTTATGTTTACGAATTGCAGTAATTGTAAGAAACTGAAGTTGCCTAATTTCGACACTCGAAAAGTTACCAACATGAATGGCATGTTCAAAGGCTGTAGCAGTCTTGACACCTTGGATTTGTCTAGATTCGATACTCAACAAGTGACCGAAATGACATCTATGTTCTCGGGTGATTCCTCATTGACAACCATTCAGGTGAGTGATAGTTGGCGAACGGATTCCCTTAGCACTGATGATAACATGTTCAAAGGATGTGTTTCATTGGTTGGAGAAAAAGGAACAGTATATGATAAGAATCACATAGATAAATCATACGCCCATATCGATGAAGGGGAGAGCCTCCCTGGTTATTTCTCCTACGGAAAGCAAGTCTATGTCGTCAGAGAAGGTAAGACACTCACCTTCTACTATGGCATTGCCCCTGACAATTCCTTCATCATGCGGCAAGATGGTGTCAATGGCATAGAATACTATTGGCAATCTAAAATAAATCCAGACCTTTCTGGAAGCAAACTTTACAGAAAAGAGGACACGTTGATTGTAATTGATAGGTCTATGCGCGACTTCCATCCATATACGACAAGGAGGATGTTTGCGGATTTCGAGAACCTTCATTACATTGAAAATCTGAATAATCTGGAAACGGACAATGTGATAGACATGAGTTCGATGTTCAACACTTGTATGAATCTCAAATCCTTGGATTTTTATTTTGATACGAGAGAGGTCACTGACATGAGCCTCATGTTTGCCGACTGCTTACGCATTGATTCTCTTTCCATTGAATTCCATACCGATAAAGTGACGGACATGACTGGTATGTTTAAGGGTATGCATTCCTTAAGAGTACTTAACTTCGGGGATAACTTCCGCACGGATAATGTACGCAACATGAGAAGCATGTTCTTGAATTGCGAAAATCTTGAGTCATTTGATGTGTCAGGCTTCAATACGAGCAATGTTACCAACATGAGAACTATGTTCTCTGCATGCAATAAACTTGAGTCGATTGATTTGAAGAACTTCAACACGGAGAATGTCATGGACATGAATTCCATGTTTTGTAGATGCTATAACCTTCGATATACTAATTTGCAAAGTTTCAACACCAAACAGGTGACCGATATGGGCTCCATGTTTGGCAGCTGTGAAAACTTAAGGGCAATCTATGTGGATAAAGCATTGTGGAGCACTGAATCGCTGGGAGCTGACAGCAAGTATATCTTTGGTGGTTGTAACAATCTTGTGGGCAGGATGGGTACAACTTATGATCCATCCATCGATTCGGATGCCATCTTTGCTCATGTGGATGAGGGTGCCAGCAATCCAGGTTATCTAACCGACACGTTCTACCATTACTTCGTGGCGGATACCGCCGCACGTACACTCACAATCAGTGTGGGAGGATACCTGCCTGAAAACGTCACCCCTTGTTCTAACATTTTTGACATTCAGAGTGACTCTCTTGTACCATGGAAGGATTTCCGATCATCTATAGAAACGGTTATAATAGATTCTTTCACTCATTTATATACCAATAATATTTCTCGCTCGATGAACTATTGGTTCTACGGATTCAAAAAATTAAAGCGCGTCAAAGGACTTGACGGCCTTGCGATTGGGAAAATGGATTACATGTTCTATGGATGTAAGAAACTTGAATATGTAGACCTTTCCCATGTTAAATTAGACGAATCCCATCTCTTTATGAGCCATACATTTTATGATTGTTCCTCTTTGAAAAGAATCATAATAGGAGACAATTGCGATCTGTTTTCAATCGATAATCAAAGGGATATGTTCAAGAACTGTAACTCTTTGGTTGGAGGCCGTGGCTCTGTGGTCAGTGACTTCACAGATGAAGAACTTTGGTATATTGCACCTAGGGAAGACGGGGGTGTTGGGGATAGAAGAGGACTATTTACCTACTACAAATCAAATATCATCTATGACTTGGATGGTGGTGCATGGAAAGAAGGAGAAGAAGGTGTAGAAGAATTTGAGTTCCGTGATTGTCCACTAACGATTAGTGATCCTGTAAAGGAGAATTATATTTTCGTTGGTTGGGAGGTTTCTCAAGAGGGTGGCTCGATCACGAGACTTGACACGCTCTCCACTTTGAAGATCAATCAGAAGGATTTCTTCAACGTTCCGTACGTATGTACCGCTTTGTGGCAAAAGGATGAGTTTATCATTACCTATATGGTGGATGGTGAATTGTATATGACGGATACATTAGCCAGTGGCACTCCTATCACGCACGAAGGCATTCCAGCGCCAAAGAAGACAGGTTATTCTTTTAACGGTTGGATAGGAGAGAAAGGTACGCCACTGAAAATGCCTAATTATGACCTCACCCTTAATGCTTTATTCAGTGCGAACAAATATGTCCTCACCTACAAAGTGGATAACGAGGTTTATCGGAAAGATACCATTGCCTTCGGTGATACGATTATTCCGATAGAGGGACCTGCGAAGAGAGGCTATAAGTTTGATGGATGGAAAGGATTACCAGAGACAATGCCGGCTAAGAACGTTACCGTGAATGCACTATACATTCAGGACGTGGGTGTTTTGTCAATCGGAAATGACGGTTTGCGTATCTGGACGTCCGATGGTTCACTCTTTGTCTATGCATCCGCCGACACTCCTTACCGCATCTATGATGTGCGTGGTACTTTCGTTGCGGAAGGTATCGCCAAGGATGTGACGCAAATATCACTTCCTCGCCAAACTGTCTACGTTATAGAGATTAATGGGCAAAGGGTCAAATTCATTGTATACTAACGATATTTGACCACATCTGATAAAGACCGCGACGACACCTATTTGTGTGCCGTCGCGGTCTTCTTTTATTGTGAGACACACAGCACGTTCAGAGAATCGAATAATACTCACAATATGAATAATACGATAAAGAGAGACGTCACATAGTGGCGTCTCTCTTTATCGTATTATATGAACATTGCGAAGTCGACTTATGGACTATAGGGAGAGATTACCAATATTCGATTTCACTGATTCTGATTGATTTCAGTACGTCACTATTGTCGTAGTGTTTTCTTTCGATGCAGTTGCCCTGTTGGTCATATTTGAAGGAGAATTTCTCACCATCGATTTCATCACCATAGTGGCCTTCCTCGATACGTTTTCCTTTTTCGTCAAACTTGTAGGTGTTTTTCTCTGTCAGAGCGCCATCATCGTAACGAGTCTCTTCAATTAGGTTTCCTCGTTCATCGAATCTGTGGGTCTCTTCCGTTTCAATGGAGCCATCTTCTTTGTATTTATAGAAAAGGCTTTCCAAAAGGATTCCTCTTTTACTGTATCTGTAGGCCGATTTCTCGTTGAGAGCTCCTGTGTTGCTATAGACACAGTATTCAGTCTCTTTGCCCTTCTCATTGTATCTTCGTGTATCTTTGTAGTCGATAGAGCCATCACCCTTATACTGACAATATTCTATCATATTGCCTTTTTCATCATATTTATAAACGCCTCTGTTTCTTAAGGTTCCGTCTCCCTTATAACAGCTATGTTCGATTTGTCTACCATTTTTATCATATTGATAAGTGTCTTTGGTGTCTATGCTTCCCACTTTATTGTATAAGACCTGTTCTGTTTTCTTTCCATTCGCATTGTATTTGAATGTGTTTCTGAAAAGTAGGGAGCCATTCCCTTTGTATTGGCAATATTCAATAGGCTGACCTTTCTCATCATATTTACGGGTGCATCTGAAGTCGATAGTTCCTTCTTGATTGTAGAAGCACTGTTCGGTTTCATTTCCTTTGTTATCATATTTATAAGTGTATTTCCATAGCAGGGTACCATCTTTCTTTTGACGAGCATACTCTGTTTGGTTTCCTTTTTGATCGTATTTAAATGTTTTTTTGTGAGATAAATTTCCATTTCCATCATATTCGCTCTTTTCCACCTCTTTCCCTTGTGGGTTATAGGTGAATGTACGTTTATAGACATAGAAATTCTCAAATTTGTCGTAGCAGTATTCTTCGGTGATTTTACCGTTTTTGTTGAAAAGAATCTTCCACTCGTAGTTGCCTTTTTCTTCTTTGCCATCAACGACAAATGATTCATATTGTGTCACTGATTTGATGGGACCATAGTAATCCTCGTTTTCATCGGATTGTGCGTAACACATAGAGCCGCTCATCAGAAACATAGCCAATAGAAGGCTTATAATCCTATCTCTTATCTTCATACGACCTATTGTTTTAATGGAATGTTAAAAAGTATTCCTCGATTAATAAGTTAGGTTAGGGGAACTTCTATAGATTTGCTTTAAGTAAGGACCTATAAAATTATCTATTCAAATTCTTATGAGGATTTCAGCGTCCATCATAAGTTATAGAATGGAAGATATTCCCATCTCTATCGCAAATCTAATATATTTCTGTTACGAAAAAAATAATTTCACGAAATATTATGTGACGAGTTTATCTTTTCTATGAAAAAGTAATTATATTTGTGAAGGACAAGTTATATGGCTTCTGAAATATAGGGTGAGTTTTAGCAATTCACTGAATAGAATAATAATGAGATGAAAATGTGAAGTTTTTGGGGTGAGGAGGAAATGATAGCGGATGATTAATTAGATAAATATGGAGTGGGGAGACAAGATTTTCCTTAGTTCATTAAGATATGCAGGGGATGATTGTGTTCCATGCATGGGGTATAAAAAAACGGCAAGCCAGCTCGCTTCACAGCGAACTGACTCAATGATATATAGAACAACACAATTTAGGGTCTTTTTATGTTTCACGCTTTTTGTATTGGCAAATCTTATTCATTTTGATATGAAAAAAGGCCAAATTTGATTAAGTAGTAATTTTTGTGAGACCTTAATCATAAAAGCGTTCATTTAGAATTATACAAATGTCATGCCAAAGTTATGAGAAGAGCCGTTCCTCATTTGTGAAGGCTCGATAAATAAAGGGATTTGGAAGCATAAAATTTTTTAGGGAGTATTATATAATCCGTTGAGATTTATTGAACATCCACCCTCTGGATTAGGGGAGATGAGGGAAAAAAACGAGGTACAGAAACTCTGCACCTCGTTATAGTTACTATGATGAGTTCTTAAAACCCATCTATAATGAAGATTTATTTCTCTTCTTTCTCTTCCTCTTCAGCCTCAGACTCAGCTTCCTCCTCTGTTTCTTCTTTTCTAGCCTCTATTGTAGTGTCAACCACCTCTGTTTCTGCGTTTTGTTTTTTCTTTCCGAAAATTTTAGCGAGGAATGCACCAATAGCAGCAATAGCCACTAGTATAATTTTTGCACTTTTAGCAAGGAGAACTCCTAATTTTGCTAAAAGACCTGATTTAGCAAGCAAGGTACCTGCAATCAGACCCTTGATTCCATATTTTGAAATTTTGTCTTTTGTAGGGTCGAAATCCTTGTAGGCATAACCTTCGTCGAATACAACACTATTAACCAAGGCATTTGACATATCTTTGACCTCATTAAGATCTTCTAAATCACATACAGCTTGAAGAGTGCAATATCCCTCTTTACCTAAGATACGAATATCGTAGTTTAGGTTGGATGCAGTATCCTCATCGGTTCCTCATCGGTGTAAACATTTAGGATTTTAGCCCAATGTAATACCTTTTTATCTTTGTCATAATGAGGAGTATCAGCCCATCCAGCCAAATCATATTCACAACCAGTTAATTCTTTTCTTTCTTTATTAGTTTCTTTTATTGACTCTTGGATATCTTTTAGCAAATCATCGTAATCAATGTCTTCAGCATCATCGTCTTTGATATAACCATCTTTATTAAATGAGACAAGGTATGCGATATCCACATTGTAGAATATTGTTGCTGAATCAGAAATAAATGCACCGATGACATCATCATCTTCTTCATTTTTCCAATAGTCAACTAGTAGATGTCTTGTTTGTTTTGCATCGATAAATGCTAGTCCTTTAGGAACTTGAAGTGTCGCATTCCCTTCTGTTATATGAATGGAGCCTGTTTGTCCAACAATTGTGTCGGATAGGATTTTCATTAATACTTCTTTAAAACCATCAGAAATTGAGTCGTTCTCTGAAGTCGCAACAGCATTTGAA
>CACZUS010000113.1 GCA_902784425.1 uncultured Bacteroidales bacterium | reverse complement strand
GGATTGGAGGTCTCCACCCGCGATATGGAGGATGTGGATTTGTATATGCAATGCTTGGGCGTACCTGCCAGAAGATACGTCAACAATGCAATCGTGAAGAAGGGTGAGAAGGCCTTTTATGCGGCTAAGTGCCATTTGTGTCATTTGCCAACCCTTCACACACAAGCAACAGGTTCCACCTTGTTGAATGGTACATCTTTGCCATGGTTGGGTGGACAGACCATCCATCCTTACTCAGATTTCCTTATACATGATATGGGGCCTGAATTGGACGACCATCTTAAATCGGGACTTGCCTTCGGAAACGAATGGCGTACCACTCCATTGTGGGGAATCGGACTTCAAGAGACCGTCAATGGACATACCCAATTCCTTCATGATGGAAGAGCAAGGAATCTGAAAGAGGCCATCTTATGGCATGGTGGTGAAGGTGCCGTATCAAAAGAACTTTTCAAAAAATTAAGTAAAGAAGACCGTGATGCACTGATTGTCTTCTTGGAAACATTATAAGGTGAATTATAATTAATTAGTATTTGTAATATGAAAAAAGTAATTTCGTTCGTTGCTTATAGTCTCCTTTTGTTGAATGTGACAACCCAGGGAGCCGATGTTGAATACAAAGAGATTGATGATAAATATTTAGAGAGTAACATTGTCAGTCTGGATGAGAAAAAAGGATTATCCATCCAAACTAAAGCAGGTGATTTCCTTTTCAAACCATACATCTTGGTGCAGACTGCAGGTAATTTCAACTATTATGATGATGAGGGGTTGAACCTTGCTGATCAAGACAACATTGCTAATAGTGGATTCTCTATTCCTAATGCCCTTTTGGGATTCTCGGGAAGAGCTTTCAAAATCATTACATTTAATTTCGCTTTGAATGCTGCTAAGAGTGGTTCCAACCTCTTGCAACAGGCATGGTTTGATATCAATCTGAACGATGCCTTTCGTATCCGTGCAGGTAAATTCAAAGTGCCTTACCTACAAGCATATCAGGTGACGTTGGGCGAAACCATGTTTCCTAACCTCCCATTGTCACTGACTTCCACCGCTAATGTGGATATGAGTTTGAATGCTGCCAATCCTACAGTCGGAACGGGTATCGACCTTGGATTACAGTTTCATGGAGTAGTAAAAGATAAATTTCAATATCAAGCCGCTGTGTTTAATGGAAACGGGGGCTCTCTCTCGGCTAATAAAACTATGAGTGACGACCATAAGTGGTTGCCATCGCTCCTATATGCTACACGTTTGGCTTATATGCCTTTGGGTGTGATGCCTTCCCATCAGGGATCCCCATCAGACTTGGAAAACAATAAACTATTGTTTGCTGTTTCGGCCAATTACAATGTGGAGGCAGAAGATGAGAGTTCTAACGACTTCCGCTGTGGTTTCGAAGCCTCTTGGTTGTATCGCCGCTTCTTCCTTTCTGGTGAATTTTATTACTTGAGAATGAACTGGACAAACAGAATGCAGTTGGCGGACGAATTCCATCTGATCGGTGGTTATGCACAAGCAGGTTACTTCTTCACACCGAAGTTGCAGGGAGCCCTTCGTTATGATTGGTTCAATCGAAATGGATTGGATAAAGATGGTTATTTGAACTCTCCTGCCGCTTGTCTCAACTATCATTTTGTTAAATGCAATTTGAAACTTCAAGTGATGTATCAATACTTAGGCAAATATGGTCATGAAACACAGTTGGATAGAGATAATGATGACACCAATCTTGCCATTCATACAGCAATCGCCTTACTACAATACACTTTTTAACCAGGTTCTATTATGAGATATTTACAAATTCTGATTCTTCCTTTTACGCTTTTGTTGTTGAGCGCATGTGATAGCGGAGATATCTATCCTGTGGATAAGAGTAACTCCGGTGGGTTGACTTGCAAGATTGCGTTGACCTTTAAGCATACGTCAACATGGCCTTCTGATTATCATGTGGTATTGGCTGCATATCAGAATGACAGTGAATATTCAGAGATATCGAAAGGTATCAGCAGACAAGTAGAGGGAGATACCTTACACCTGACCATGACAGACATACCAGAGTCGTGTCAATTGGTCACAATCGCTATTGTCAATAAGAGTAAAAGAAATGTGGTAAACCTGATGACTCACACCATTCAACCATCAGAGAGAAATGACCGACTCATAGAGTTGGGAACACAAGATATCGATTTGCTTGCCTACGAACGCGTGCAGGCGCAGGTCTTCTCTAATTGTACGAACTGTCATGGAGGAAGTGCGCATGCCGCTGCAGGACTTTTCCTGACGGAGGGTAAAAGTTACGATGCCCTCGTGAATGTTCCTTCCACGAAGCAACCCGATAAAGTGTTGGTGGCACCCGGCATGACCTCTAATAGTTTCATTTTGGATGTATTGGAGGGAAATGCAGAGAATGTGAGGTATAATCATACAAATGTTAGTTTCAATAGTGAGACGGAAGATTTGAACTTATTAAAAGAATGGATTAAAAACATAGACAAATGAAAATAAATTTCAACATTGAAAAAGAGGAGAGTACCAGAGCTCGAATCGCATATTTTGCTCCTCAACATGGAAGCAAAGAGATGCATGTGCTTTTTCAATCAGATGTCTTTGGTACTTTCGAACAACAAGCCAATCTGCTTAAGAATGGAATAGAAAAATTTTGTGAAAGGCATTCAGAATATACGCTTATGTTTTGCCGTGTATTGTTGAGTGATGCAAGTAATCAGCAGGCATATACTGCCGAACTGATGAAGGAGGTAGTGCGTGGCGCAACGCTTTCGATTGTTCAACAGCCACCTTTGGATGGCAGTAAAATGTCGGTCTTGGCTTATTTCGCTACAGAAATGACGCAGGATGAGAAACAATTGTCCCTTTTCCATCACAATGGATATTCCCATTTGTGGTTGTCTGAAATCGGAAAAGAATATAATTCATACCTTCAGAGTGTGGAACTCCTCACCTCACAAGAAAACCTATTGAAAGAGATGGAGATGACTACTCGTGACAACTGCATCCGTACGTGGTTTTATGTTCAGAATATTGATGTCAATTATACCGATATGGTGAATGGACGAAAGAGTGCCTTCAATCTTTTGGGATTAAAGCAGGATACGCATTATATTGCTAGTACAGGCATTGAAGGAAGAACAGCAGCATCCTCTTCCATCATTCTTTTGGATTCATACAATGTAAAGGGATTGCAAAAGGAACAGGTACAGTACTTACATGCCTTGACGCATTTGAACCCTACGTATGAGTATGGTGTCACCTTTGAACGAGGCACCGCCGTTAGTTATGGCGATCGAAAGCACCTCTTTTTATCTGGCACCGCAAGTATCAATAACAAAGGAGAGATCATGCATGTGGGTGACGTTGTCAAGCAGACATTGCGCATGTGGGAGAATAGTGAAGCCCTGTTAAGCGAAGCAGGTGGCACGATGGATGATTTTGCTCACATTGTGGTCTATCTGCGAGACTATGCTGATTATGAAACGATAAAGAAGATGTTTGAGGATCGATTCCCTCATACACCATTCATCATTGTTCATGCGCCAGTGTGTCGTCCCGGGTGGTTGATCGAGATGGAGGGCATCGCCATTATAGAAAACAACCAATCGCAATACGCTAATTTCTAGTAGAGGAAGGTAAGTCTCTTTCGATGAGAATAGCCGTATGTTGTTATTGGAAGGAAAAAAAGTAGCCATAAATAGTTAGCTTAAACTATTAATGTCAGAACCATTCAAAGCATAATTAATAGCTATTGTTTACAAGTGTGAATTATTAGACTTTTGTATCATAAAATTAAGTTGAGTTCTATTATAGTTCACCATTTAAACAAAAAAAAGAAGGTTATGAAAAAAATCGGAATATTTTATGGTTCTTCTACAGGCGTGTGTGAATCCATTGCAGAGAAGATTGCAGAGAAGTTGCAAGTAGCATCATCAGATGTTAACACACCTGATAAGATTTCATCTATGGCAGCTAATTATGATGTGTTGCTATTAGGATCTTCCACATGGGGAAGTGGGGAGTTGCAAGATGATTGGTATGATGGATTGGATGCTTTGAAAAATGTTGATTTGACTGGTAAAACAGTTGCATTTTTCGGATGTGGTGATTCCAGTTCTTTCTGCGATACATTCTGTGATGCGATGGGATTGATTTACGAAGGAATCAAGGATAAAGGATGTAATTTCGTGGGACGAGTATCCACTGCAGATTACAATTTCTCCTCATCCGTTGCTGTTGTCGACAATGAGTTTATCGGACTGGCATTGGATGAAGTAAACGAGGATTACAAAACAGACGATAGAATCAATGCATGGATTGAGTCTATACGTCCATCTGTCTGATTAGGAAGGAGGTAGACAATGGAACTGTCAAAAGAGAACATATTAGAGTTGAAGGTTTTCTTCAATCACATCTATGAGTACAAAAAAGGGGTACGACAAATGGTTCTGTACACTATGAGTCAGAAATATGAGTCGTATGCCGTAAATCGATTGAAAGAGCAGGGGATTGCTCATTATATTTTACCGGCTGGTAAAAATACGATCAATCTCTTCTTTGGAAAATGCGAGTGCATACAGGTGATTAAGTTGCTCATTGATGGTTCCTTGTCACAACTCTCTCCTGAGAAGGATTTTATATTAGGTTCACTTCTTGGGTATGATGTCTGTGCGCAGTGCACAAGATATTGTGAGCAGTTGAAGAGAAAATCCGCTTAGCGTGTCGATATAGTCTATAGGTGGGTGGAATGTTTTGAATCGCTTTCTCATTCCACTTCCATCTTAATCTGTTTTAGTAAGATAATAAGATTGACAACATAAATTTAGTCATAAAAATAATGGTGTAAGTAACGAAAAATGACCTGTTTAGGCTGAGAGTTCCGTGCTTCTATTCTGGTTAAACATGCGCATTCTTTCAGCCTTTTTTCTTTGTTGATCCAATCTATTCTAAAAAAACACAGCCAATTTGTTGCTCTTTTTCCTAACTTTGTAATGTTTCTTAGAAACGATGAACTCATGCAACAAAGAATCTAAAATAATAAAGGAAAGATGGCTGTCATTGTAAACCCCAAAGAAACGGATGCAGTATGTTTTGCCTTAGTTGGCAAAGAACTGATAACGAAGAAGAATGGTGATATGTTAACCTTTCAAGATATGTTATATCTAAAGGGTTTGTGCTCTGAGTGTGATTTCTTTGAGGAAGAGTCATTCCACTATTGTACATTAGAATTTAAGGGAGAATTGTCTGCAGATTATCAGACAATGACGATTCGCCATTTTTTTGCAGAGCATGATTCCGAACTCAATCTGAAGTTAGCTCGTGCGCGCTCTTTGTTGGCATGGCGTAGAGACTATAAATATTGCAGTTTTTGTGGGACACCTCTTGTCGACCATGCAGTTCAGACAGCCAGAGAGTGTCCGCAGTGTAAAAAAATTCATTTTCCGAGGATAGAACCATGTATCATCGTTTTGGTCAACAAAGGAGATAAGATTTTGTTAGTGAAACATATCCAACGAAATCAGGATGTGTACGCATGTATCGCAGGTTTTATAGAAGTGGGAGAATCAGCAGAACATGCCGTTCAACGTGAAATAGAGGAAGAGGTGGGAATACAAGTGAAGAACATACAATACAAAGGTACTCAAAGTTGGCCTTTCCCCGATGCATTCACGGCTGAATACGCAGGTGGCGAATTCAGATTGCAGCCTGATGAGATTGCTGATGCTCAGTGGTTTAGTCGAGACGATTGCCCCGCTACACCTCCCGAGGGTTCTATTGCATATCGACTGATTCATAATTTGTTTTGATGGACAAACCATAGTATTATTATAGCATGTCTTGACCTATTAATCGAATTTTATAAATAATTTATTTAAATTTGCAACAAATTATTGGCTATATCGATTTTAATAAGGGGATAACCCTGTAAGACATGAAACAAACAGTGAAAATCTTTTCAAATTTGAAAACAGTGTTCTTGTTGTTGGCTATCGTATGTGCAACAACAGCAAGTGCTCAGGATAGTTTAGATGTGCAAGACACTCATAGAAAGAAGGTGGGTGTTGTCTTATCTGGAGGTGGCGCAAAGGGAGCTGCTCATGTGTCGGCTCTTCGCCTTATAGAAGAAGCGGGTATTCCGATTGATGTGATTACGGGTACGAGTATAGGTTCCATTGTCGCTGGACTCTATGCGAATGGCTACTCTTGCGATCAGTTGGACAGCCTTTTCCGAACACAGGATTGGCAACTTTTACTCACCAACTCGTCGTCTCGAATGGATAAATCATTCGCTCAGCGTGAATGGGAAGATAAATATATACTGAATGCAAGAGTCTCTGATAGAAAAAATATCATTCCTGGAGGCATCCTGTCGGGCGACGCTGTTATGAACCTCCTCAATCGCCTTACCTCCGACCTCCCTGATTCAATCGAATTTACTACTCAACTCAAAATTTACTACTCAACTCAAAATCCCTTATGGTTGCGTGGCAATGGATGTGGTTAGCGGTCAGGAGATCGATTTCGTTTCGGGTAACCTTGCTAAGGCAATCCGCGCTAGTATGTCTATACCAGGTGTCTTCGAACCTGTCAGAACTGACCAATATGTGCTGGTGGATGGCGGTGCCGTAAACAATTATCCGGTGGACCTTGCTAAATCATTGGGTGCTGATATCATCATTGGTGTGACCTTCAAAAAGAATCCTCGTACGGTGGAGAATGTGAAAAATGTGGCTGATGTCCTTACGGCTCTTGCTGCAGACTTGTCTAACAAGAAATTCGGAGGTAATGTCGCACAAACCGACCTTCAAATTGATGTGGATGTTCATGGCTTGGGTGCCGCCAGTTTCACAGAAGAGGCTATCGATTCCTTAATCGTCTATGGCGACGTGGCTGCGAGAGCGAAACTACCGGAGCTTATCGAACTGCGTAAAAGTCTTGGATTGCCAGACACCACCCTTAGACAGGCTGGCAGAGGTTTGCCTCCTTCCAAACAGAATGACTCTCGTAAACCCGTCAGAGGGGGTACGTTGAGTGTCGGTGCACGCATCGATTCTGAAGAGTTGGCTTCCGTTATGTTGGGCGCTTGCTATCAGTCGGGTCGCACACTCTACCCTAAAGTGGAATTGGATTTTAGACTTGGAAAACGTAGTTATGGTAGAGCCGCCCTCTCATTGTCACCTGCAACTAATTGGCTAATAGGTGGTTCTTATCGATATAGTTACTACGAGATGAGACTCTATCATAATGGAGAACATACCACAGATCTTAATTATCTCGAACACCTGTTTCACCTGGGCGTGTCTAGGTATTGGCATGATATGAAAGCAGAGATTGGTGCTAAATTCCAGTCTCGTAGGTACGATGATCTCTATAGTAGTTTTGAATGGCAAATGCCTATCACGAATAAGATAGAAAACCTTTTGATCTATTTCGCTGATTTTAAATATGATAATCAAGATTCTGAAGTCTATCCAGAAAGAGGAATGAAGAGCGGTGTTCGATTGGAGTATCTGACCGACGATGGAGCTCATTATGGTGAAAACCATGGACTTATGCAGTTTGGTGTTCATTACGAACATGCAATTCCGTTAGGAAAAGGATTCACCCTTATGCCTTCGGTATACGGACGTTCTATTCCTTCAGCCAACACTTCTTTGGGAAATCAGAATATGATTGGCGGTATTGGTACGATGGGTCACTATATTTCACAACAGCTTCCTTTTGCTGGTATATACAGAATGCAAGTGGTGGGCAACCATTTGGGTATTGTAGGATTGACAGGAAGGAAGAGAATTGGAAAGAACCATAACATATTTGCAGTGGCAAATTATGCAAAGGATGCCGATGAGATAAGACACTTTTTGAGTGAGAACAATCGTTTGGGCGCAGCACTCGGTTATGGGTACAAAACGCCATTCGGACCTGTAGAGGGACATTTTAGTTGGAGTAATACAACGTCAAAATTCGCCTTCTTCTTGAATCTTGGCTTTATGTTCTAGTCACGGAACATAACTAAGAGTGCAAATTGGTTTCGTCGTAGAGGCAAATAGATTCTGACAAGGCTTTAGGTGGATTCTGTGAATTCATTTCGAGGGATTTTTATTTGTTCGTCAATTAATTTGTTACAATAAACGTTTTTAAGTAAATTTGCCTGACATATGTGATATACACACTAAATGGTGAGTTCTGTTAATTCACCGTGTAAACAAATATTAGTATGAATAGTGGGTTGATAAGTTATTATGGGACCCACCTTATATCTATTAACGCGAGACATAAAGAATAGAAAAATGACAGAAAAGTATTGGGAAGAAGAGATTGAGACGATGAGTCGTCCTGACCTCGAGAAACTCCAGTTGGAGCGTTTGAAAAACACAGTAAAACAAGCGATGAATTCGCCATTTTACAAAAAGTTATTTGCAGAAAAAGGACTATCGCCCGATTCTATAAACTCGTTAGATGACATAAAGAAATTCCCTTTTACAACGAAAGAGGATCTTCGTAGCAATTATCCATTCGGATTTGCTGCCGTCCCTATGGAAAAGGTGGTTCGCCTTCACTCTTCTAGCGGAACCACAGGAAATCCTACCGTTGTGCTTCACACACAGAAAGACCTTGACACATGGGCTAATCAAGTGGCTCGTTGTATGTACATGGTGGGTGTTCGTAATACGGATGTGTTCCAAAACACCTCTGGTTATGGTATGTTCACAGGAGGATTAGGTTATCAATACGGAGCAGAGCGTTTGGGCTGCTTGACGGTACCAGCTGCTGCGGGTAACAGCAAGCGTCAGATCAAGTTTATACGCGACTTTGGTACTACAGTACTTCACACCATTCCAAGTTATGCCACTCGTTTGGCTGAAGTCATTCAGGAAGAGGGCTTGGATCCACGTAAGGACACTAAGTTGAAAATCATGTGTGTCGGTGCAGAACCACACTCTGAAGAGCAACGTAAGCGTATCGAGGAGTTACTCGGATTAAAAGCATACAACTGCTTCGGAATGTCTGAGATGAACGGACCTGGTGTCGCATTCGAATGCCAAGAACAAAATGGTCTTCATATATGGGAGGATTTGGTGTTGGTGGAGATTATCAATCCAGAGACTCTTGAACCAGTGAAAGAGGGTGAAGTAGGAGAGATGGTACTGACCACTCTTTGTCGTGAAGCCATGCCATTGATTCGTTATCGTACACGCGATTTAACCAGCATCCTTCCTGGTCAATGTCCTTGCGGCAGAACCCACAGAAGAATCTCTCGTATCAAGGGACGTTCGGATGATATGATGATTGTGAAGGGTGTAAACATCTTCCCTATTCAGATCGAACGAATTCTGATGAACTTTAAAGAATTGGGTATGAATTACCTAATCACAATTGATACGATTGGTAACAACGACGAGATGTTGGTAGAGGTAGAGTTGGGTGATCTTCATACGGATGATTACACGAAGTTGCAAGCCCTCACCAAAGAGATTACTCGTCAGTTGAAAGATGAAATTCTTTTGACACCAAAGGTTAAATTGGTTGAAAAAGGCACCCTCCCTGTTTCAGAAGGAAAGGCAGTGAGAGTTAAAGACTTAAGAAAGAATCATTAATTGTGAGTCTTATCAATTCACTGAATAAACAAAATTAGTATGAATTATGGGTTGAAATGAATTCATGAAACCCATCTAAAAAATATCAATATGACTATTAATCAGATATCGATATTCTTAGAGAATAAGTTCGGTCGTTTGAACGAGATTCTCTCTATTCTCAGTAAGGAGAATATACGAGTTCTAACAGCTACGGTTGCAGACACATCGGATTATGGAATTCTCCGTTTGATCACATCCAATCAGCATAAGGTGATTCAGTTGTTGAAAGAGCATGGCGTAAGTGCTAATCTCAATTCAGTTTTGGCAGTTTCTGTGGATTCTTCCATGGAAAAGTTTGCAGAGACGATCGAACTCTTCACAAGAGCTGGTATCAGCATCGAGTATATGTATAGTTTCTCTTTTTCAGGGAAGACGATCTTAATCTTAAGAACGAATAATATAGATGCGGCAAATGATGTGATTCGCAGATATAACTTAGATAATCTTTCGGAAACAGAATTAAATAACTTATAATAATCATCATTATGTTTGGTATTTCAGACCCTGGTATTTGGATCGTGTATTTGTTGTCTATACTATGCGTGATCGGCTCCGTTGTTTTTGGAGTAAAATATTGGAACAAAGAAGACGAAAACGATAAAAAAGAGTAAGCGTTATGGACAATTTTTCAATGTACCTAATTGTAATGGTATATTTCTTAGCCGTTGCATTTTTAGGATATCTAGGATATAAGAAAACAAAAGATTCAAAAGATTTTCTTATCGGTGGAGGTGAGATGAACCCTATTGTTATGGCACTCTCTTATGGTGCGACGTTCATTTCTGCTTCTGCTATCGTTGGATTTGGTGGTGTGGCTGCTACATTCGGTATGGGAATTCAGTGGCTGATGTTTCTTAATATGTTTGTTGGTGTTGTTATCGCCTTCATCATCTTTGGACGTCCGACCCGACGTATTGGTGCGAAGTTGAAAGTCTCCACGTTTGCTCAGTTCTTGGGAGCATTCTACGATTCAAAGAAGATACGCATATTTGTTGCCGCTGTCATCTTTATTTGTATGCCACTTTATGCTGCTGCGGTGCTTCGTGGTGGTGTCTTCTGTATGCAGGAGGTGTTTGGCATCGATTTCAATTTGGCATTGCTGATTTTCACCATTATTGTTGCATCATACGTGATCGCAGGTGGTATGAAAGGTGTGATGTATACAGATGCCTTGCAGGCTGTGATTATGTTCTTATGTATGGCTTTCTTGGTGTTTGGTGTATACAAGGCTTTGGGAATGGGATTCTCTGAGGCGAATGCTGCCTTAGGAGCTATCTCAGATCAAGTGCCAGAGAAACTGGCAGCCGTTGGTCATAGAGGATGGACCTCCATGCCAGCTTTCGCTTCTCAACAATGGTATACATTGGTTACCTCTCTTATCATGGGTGTTGGTATCGGCTGTTTGGCACAACCTCAATTGGTAGTGCGCTTTATGACCGTTAATAGTACGAAGAAACTAAATCAGGGTGTTGCTATTGGTTGTGTGTTCCTACTTATCACCGTTGGTGTCGTTTATCACGTAGGTGCACTTTCTAACCTCTATTTCTGGCAAAATGATGGTAATATCTCCATCAATATGGTTGATGCATCCGATAAGATTATTCCATACTTTATTGGCCGTGTTATGCCAACTTGGTTTGTGACTATCTTTATGCTTTGTATCCTTTCTGCCAGTATGTCTACACTAAGTGCTCAGTTCCATACAATGGCTGCAGCAGCAGGTTCCGATATCTATGGTTCTTGTGTGAGCGAGTCTGCAAAGAAGAAAATGACGGTTGTTATCCGTCTTGCTGTGTTGGTCTCAATCCTCATCAGCTTCATCATTTGTTTCGTTTTGGGTGAAGGAAATGATTCTCCAATCATTGCAATATCCACTTCGTTGTTCATGGGTATATGTGCATCAGCATTCTTGCCATCCTATTTCTGTGCATTGTATTGGAAGAAAGTGACCACCCAAGGTGCTTATGCAAGTATGTGGGTTGGTATTATTGCCACTATCTTGGCACTTCTATTCATACATGCTAAACATGCCACTTCATTGGGTATCTGCAAAGCTATTTTTGGAACCGATGTATTGGTTGCGAATGGTATGGTTAAGTTTATCGATCCTATCATGTTCGCATTTCCACTTTCTTGTATCACAATCGTTGTTGTGAGTCTAATGACAAAGAAGAAATGATAGTATTTTATATATGGAAAAAGGTGCGTTAACAAGCGCACCTTTTTTTGTATCTGATTGATTGAAACGACAGAGAAATCATTGTCTTTAAACGGTGAATTTATAAACTCACCTAAAGGATATATTTCAAATATAGTTTTTATCGATTGCTTAAATCATCATATAATTTTTGGAGATAAGCTTTCCCCTGTTCGATCGTCTCTTCATGAGTGGTTCGTAGAGTTCGGTTTGCTCCACAGTCATATATT
>CACZUS010000112.1 GCA_902784425.1 uncultured Bacteroidales bacterium | reverse complement strand
CGACTACTGGTATTTTACTAGCAATTCGGTGATTGTACCTCAAACACCTTACAATGACGTGATGCACACCATTCCTGGTAAGATAGAGTTTGAGGACTACGATGAAGGAGGACAAAACCGTGCATATTATGACGCTGATATGGAGAACCAAGGCAAACAATATAGAGACGACCGAGTGGATATTGTAACGGTTGCCCTTGACGATGATCCATCAGAGGGTTATGCCATCGGATACACCAATGAGGGTGAGTGGTTGGAGTACAGCGTGCAGGTGAAGGAACAAAAGGCGTATGATTATGAACTCCGAACAGCATGCGGACTCAACACATCTGGTATACAATTGTTTTTGGACGACAAAGAGGTGAGTCAGGAGATTGAGGTTCCCAATACGGA
This sequence comes from uncultured Bacteroidales bacterium, assembly GCA_902784425.1. GTDB lineage: Bacteria > Bacteroidota > Bacteroidia > Bacteroidales > Paludibacteraceae > UBA1181. The sequence goes on along the minus strand of CACZUS010000112.1, from coordinate 8,080 downwards.
AGATTGGAACACCTATTCAATTGTAAAAGGAAAGACGGAGGAATTGGCAGAAGGTGAACATATTCTGAAAGTATTATTAACTGGAGCATACGCTAATCTAGATTGGATCCGGTTTATCGGAGATGGAGATGAGACATCCATCGCTGAAATTAATACTGATAATATCACCTATCCACTATCGATCGACGTTTATGACATGAATGGGAAATACCGTGGTTCCATCATTATCCGTTCGGCTGATGATGAGGAATTGAAGCAGCAATTACGCAAAATCAATCTTCCATCAGGCACCTATCTGATTAAGGGCAATGAATACCGTCGGATAGTAATCCATAAGGGAATATAGGACTATTAAGTTCGTTGAATTTAAACGACTTACAATCACAAATAACAGCGATTGTAAGTCGTTTTTTCATTGCTATTAGAACCATTTGTCAAGCTAAGAAATGTTTGGTTCCCGAAAAATTTATATCTTTGTTCGGTTAACTAAAAAAGAAAGTTTAAAAATATGAAAAGATGATTATGAAGATCTTATGGGAATTGGGGAAGGACCTGGCTATTCTTTACTTAAAGAAGAGCAAATTCATAAAAATGTCCATTTTTATGTTTGCCTTTTCGTTTTGTGCCTATTCGCAAATTCCGCAAGATTCGATTTTTGTCATTCGAAAAAATAATATAATAGGAACTGGACAAATTGATTCTGTGACACATGATTCATTACTTTCATATATAAAAATGGGAAAAGTATCTTATGTGTGTATTGAGCCTTATAACCTAATTGCAAAATTGCTGCCCGCCTGTTCTTCTCATGGTCATATCTATCCCGTTTGTTCTTATCGCCGCGATAGACCAATATTAAATTTTCGTTATCATTGGATGTCCGATGATGAATGGTCGGATAGGGATGAAAATGCATATTCCACTTCAAAAGAAACAGTTGGTCCATATCTCCATACAGCGACGATAAATATACAAGAAGATGATATTGCATCTTATATTACAAAAGATTCAATTGTTTTGTTACGTGAGATAACAACAGAGTCAGAATATAATGTTACTTACACTTATTTTAAAATTAAGGAGGAGGCTAAAAAGAAGTATGAAGATGAGAATTTTTGCAACTACTTGTATGTGGTTATTAAGGGTGATACTTTTTCTATAGTTACGTATTTAAAACATAAAAGTGTGCCTCCGCAAAAGGCTATACGGCATGGTACTCAAATAATAGGGAAGGATGATTGTATTGAAACAATGAAAGTTAAAGGAAGACATATTTATAGTCCCCCACAAAAATTAGGTAATGACAAAGGCAGAAAAGAGGATTAATCAGATATTACTGTTGCCTAATTTTAGAACCATTTGCCAATTTAAGAAATAACTCTTAATTTAGCAACTATGGAAAACAGAGGTGGAAATATTATAGTAAATCATAGTTGCCATGGCAGTCAGAAGCCCGACCTCCACTTCGACTACGACGCCATGGGCCAGCGCATCGCCAAGACGGTGACGAACAAGAACACGACCGACGGCACGGACAAATTTGTGACGACCTACTACGTGCGCGACCCGCAGGGCAATGTGCTGGCGGTGTATGAGCACAAACATGGAGACTCGGACAATGGCACCTTCACCCTCGCCGAGCAGCACCTCTATGGCTCCGGTCGCCTCGGCATGAAGAAGCGTGATTTGGCGCTGAACGTCGCCAATGCGAGTGAATCCACAACCCCTGTGACTCACTACGAGCTCACCAACCACCTCGGCAATGTGCTGGCGGTGATATCGGACGAGGCATCCACTGCAGACGAGCCTACGGTTGTTAGTTTGTCGGATTACTATCCGTATGGTATGGAAATGCCGGGAAGAAGTTATAGCGAAAGCGATGATTATCGCTATGGGTATACGGGTCACGAGAAAGTGGAGGACTTGGCTGATGGTGTGTATATTACAGAATATAGATTGTTGGATACTAGACTTGGCAGATGGATGAGCCCGGATCCTTGTGCTCTCAGATATCCTGGACTGTCCCCGTATAACTATGGAGCAAATATTCCTACGGTTATGAGTGATCCGAATGGTGATGTTATTAAATGTACATCAGGAAACCATGAATTAGTCGTCAATAGTATTAATGCGTTTATCTCCATTGCTTATTCAGGAGAACCAATATTTTCTTGCCAGTCAGACGGAACATTTGTTGTTAATCGTAATGCATTGTATAAGTTTAGAGAATGGCATCCTTTTTCCATGCATGAACAGACACTTTATTATTATTTACGTCCAATAATCGATGTGATGGTTTTTTGTATCTGTGATCCAAGAAACATAGAATTTATATTGACAGAGGAATTTGATGCCAATACTCGTAATGCATATAATGTTGCAGCTCAAACCGGAGGAGGAATGGCTGATATTTATAATGAAATAGATTATTCAAATGTAACCTTAGATGAAGGATTGCATGATCCAGAATACGAGTCATATATTACGATAGCAACTCGATGGAGAAAAGAAAGTATAGTGGAACTTTTCATGCATGAAGTCCTTGGTCATATAGGCGGTAATATGATAGATCCATATGAACACTGGAAACATACGGTAAATAATAATCTTTTGGCTCTTGCCATGTCTAATAATGAGAGAGCAATTTGTGGAATAATAAAAGGAGAATGTGATATTCGTGGTAATGACGGTAATCATGAGCTTTATCAGGATGAAAATAAAGTAACACATACATTAAATGAAATTGCATTAAATGAAGAAAGCTATAACTTCCCATATGTAGCATATTTATACGCTCATGTTTCGGGATATTCATGTTTAAATAAAGTTCCATATAATATTCCACTTCCCAAAAAATCAAATAAGAAAAATTCCCAAAAAAGGAAAGGTGAAGAATTTGATATGAGGTGTCCTTATAACACAGATGAAAAGTATTCGAGATCTCAGATGAGACGAGACAGAAGAAAGAGAGATAATTAATAACTAGATATATGAGAATTATTATTGCTATAATAACGTCATTTAATCTGATGCTACATCCTGTTTTCGCACAGAATCATGATGAGTTGCAGAGTAGTGGTGAAATTTCCAAAACCAAGATGCTCCGTTCCTTTATGCTGTTTAATGATACGTTACCTGTTAATGATAAGGAGTCTGGCAATGTCGAAATTCCCAATATTCAGTGGTATGTCAAGGATAGTGTTTTGTATATAAGTGGAGAGGGAGACTTGCCTGATATTGAACCATCTAAGGGTGATGAATCGCCATGGAGAACAAATGAATGGAATGTGAAAAAAGTTGTTTTCTCGGGGAAAATAAAGACAATTGGTAATAATATGTTTGGAGGACATCCAACACTTGAATCTGTTGTGATGTGTTCATCAATAGAACGTGTAGGAAGAAATTCATTCCTTGCATGTGGAAAATTACAAGAGGTTCAATGGTCTGATTCTTTGAAATTTATCGGCAATCTTGCGTTCTGTCGAACATCGTTAAGACATGTCAGATTGCCTAATTATGTACAATTTGAACTAGGAGGTGCATTTCATGATTGTTATGCTTTGCAATTTTTTTCATTCCCTGATTCAATAAAGAAAACACCGCTTTTGGATCTTGGACAATCAATGGTAGAGAATTTCGAATTACAGTTGTCTCCTGTTACAGATACGATAAGTTCACGCTCAATAGGAAGTGTGAATGTGAATCATGTTGATATACCATCTTCTGTTCGGGTTATAGAGGATTCTGCCTTTTATTATAATCCTAAGCGTTTCTTATGTCGTAATAAGAAGATGGAGAAAATAATCATGCATTTTACTGAACAACAACTTCAGCAGATGAATTGGGGAAAGAAGTGGGGTGCAGGTTTAGATGAGAATATTGTTACATTCATTGTCCCCAAGGGATTAAAAAAAGTTTATGAGGAATTCCTCAATCGGAAATATAACTATAACTTTGTGATAGAGGAGAGTGATCAATAAAGTAAAGACGTCACACATGTATAGAATAAGCAAACATTGATACTTTTTGTTTTTGCGAAGATTCTATTAAATCAGAGATGAGTGATGAATATTCAATTGATTCATGAGACTTTTTTGGGGATCTGTGGTTGCCTGAATACCATAGGGTAACCCCAATTGCATTATTTCCGAAAAAATTATATCTTTGCTCGGTTAACTAAAAAAAGAAAAAACATGTGCATGCCTGGAACAGCGTTGCCCAATATGGACCGTGCGGAATATGAAGAGAGCCTCAAGGTTTTCTGGGACTTTAGCAATGTCCTCTCTACTGCGGAGCGGAAAGGTCGTGCAGAAGGCGAGCGTGAAACCAATCTTCGCAATGCAAAAAAGATGAAACAGAAAGGATTGACGTCGGAAGATATTGCAGAGATAACGGGTCTCACCAAAGAGGAAATAGAAGGTCTGTAATTTTGCTTCTTTCTGCTCTAATGGGTGAGAATTGGATTGTCGCAAAAAATAGCGATTATCTCTTCTTCCTTCTTTTTTTGGCTTTTTGATCTGTTTCAGTTGAAGGTTCCTTTATATATACTGCCGAACCAGTACCATCTAATAAAACCTCTCTTATCATAAAGTCAGGATCAAATTTAAATACAACTGACAGATAATATAATGAACTAATGGGCTGACCTTTATATGTTGCAGATTTCCATTTAGGCATGATTTTTATAACCCTGATTACCTCATTGTCCAATGATGGATCTACACCCCTTTCTATTTTTACATTCGACACAGAGCCATCTTCATTTATACAGAACGAAACGATAACCCTACCCATGATATTATTATCTAAAGCAATCGATGGATATTCCAGTTTGTCCAACAAAAATTTGTGTAACGCCGTATCACCACCAGGAAATTGTGCAGGTTGGCCTATCTTTGGAAGATTCCCCTTATTACTATTTAAATCCTCCGTAATAAGTTGAAGCGTCTCCAGCTCTATAGTAGTACATGCTGAAATGGTGTCGGAAGCATAGCTATATCCCGACATCAATGCTGCAGATAATCCGATGATCTTTATAGGGTTCCCTGTATCTTTTTTTCTCCTTAGTTGTGATTCAATGTATTCTCGTTCCGATTCACATGCCGGACACGTACCTGCACACTCCCCCTTGTGCGTACACACAGTAGGTGCGTAGGTGATTCCGTTGACATCCGCTATTTGCTGACGAATCTTTTTTAGAAACTCACATATTGATTTCCCTCTTGTCATAAGCAAGTTATAGTTATTATTTTTGTTTGACATATGAATATATAAAACTCATCGATAATTAAAAGAGATAGGTAAGAGACTTCGACACCTGACCGCTTCCCCCTTCTGTATGCCCGGTTTCCATTTAGGCATGGATTTCACCAGACGTACTGCTTCCTTATCTAAGGCAGGATGTATACCTCTCTCTACTTCCACATTCGTAATAGAACCATTCTTTTCAACAACAAAAGAGACAAAGACCTTGCCTTTGAAACAAATATCACCTGCAAGAGCATAGCGTAAGTTCTTTTTTATGAATGTCATCAATGCCTCTTTCCCTCCTGGAAATTGGGGAGCCTCATCCACTTTCGATGATTTCCAAATCTTTTCAGATGGCTTACCTGCGATTTTATCCTCAATCTCTTTCACTCGTTCTGGGGTGTAGAATTCCAATGTGACACGACGATTCATCATCGTTTCCATTACATTTTGTGGATTGGGTATAGCAGGTTCTTTCGGTCCACAACCAATCGTTTTGATTCTTGTGGTGTCTGCGCCTTTTTCTGCAAGAAGCTTACGAAGATGTTTTGCTCTGTATTCCGACAGTTTTAAATTATAATTAAAATTTCCTATGACATCCGTATGTCCCACAATCAAGAATGTATCGTTGGGAAACTTAGAAATGAATTCAGCCATTTCTTCCCACTGAATATTATTTTCAGGAGGAGGCCCTACAAATCCCATTGTCATGTCGTTGTATTCCCATTGAAACTTTTGTTGGATTAGAGAATCTTCTGCCAACGACTCCTGACCTTTCGCTTCCTGACAAGCCACCATGGTGGAGAGACCTGCGGCAATCCCGACAATTTTGAGCGCCTTACCCTTTTTCGCTTTACTGGCTAATTGCATTTCAATGTATTGGCGTTCGCGCTCGCAGACCGGACACGTACCTGCACACTCCCCCTTGTGCGTACACACAGCGGGTGTATAGGCGATTCCGTTGGCATCCGCCACTTGCTGACGGACTGTCCTGAGAAACTCACATGTCTTTTTTCCTTTGGGCATAAATACTTATTTATCGAACGAGATTACCTGTCAACCATCGCAAAAATAGTAATAATTTTAAAAAGTCAATTCAAAAAACAATGCATAAAAAAGGTTTTTTATAGAAGTTCCATTAATTTTGTAAAGTAATCAGAGTGGTGGAAGGTTTCATAGTTCTGTTGGATTTTTACACTTTCTTATGATATCAGGGTGATACTTATAAATTCACCACTAAAACAATAATTCGTATGAATTGTGGGGCGATGAGTTTTATTGAACCCACTTAAATTTTATAAAAATGAAGTCACTATTTTTGAAAGACGTGTTGTTGAATGGCACACGCACCAATATAAGAATTACGGGCAACCGTTTTTCTTCGATTAGTACTACAATCACACCTGAGCAAGACGACGAGGTGATTGAGGCAAGTCAGTTTGCTATCGTTCCACCTTTTTATAATGCACATACCCATGCAGCCATGTCTTTATTAAGAGGATATGCAGATGATATGCCGTTATTCCCATGGTTGAATGATCATATCTGGCCGTTTGAGGCGAAGATGACCTCCGATGATATCTATATTGGTACTCGTCTGGCCATTTTGGAGATGATAAAATCGGGTACAGTCTTTTATAATGACATGTATTGGATGATGGATGCGGTATGGAAGGCGACAGACGAGATGGGTGTTCGTGCATGTTTGGGTGTTACGGTGATGGATAATCTTGGAGAAGAGAAGCTTCGTAAGAGTTTCGATTTGATAGAGGAATATCAGGAGAAGTCGCCACTAATCAGTATGTCGGTAGCTCCTCATGCACCTTATACAGTGAGTGATAAGCTATGGGTGCGTTCCGCTGAGTATGCAAAGCAACACAATACGATTCTTCATTTTCATTTGTCGGAGACGGAAAAGGAGGTGGCTGATTGTGTGGCAGAACATGGATTGACTCCAGTTCGTTGGTTGGATAGCTTGGGAGTTCTCTCCTCTAATTGTGTAGCTGCTCATGTGGTGCATGTGGATGAGGAAGTCAGATATTGAAAGAGAGAGGCGTTGCCATTGCCCATAATCCTGTGTCTAATATGAAATTGGCATCAGGCTATTTTAAATCATTACAGATGCAGGAGAGCGCCAATAAGGTGATGATTGGAACGGATGGTTGTTCGTCTAACAACAATTTGGATATGCAGGAGGAGACGAAGTTTGCTGCGATGATAGCGAAGTGCAACTACGGACCAGAGACATTGCCAGTCGATGTCTTAAAGCAGTGGTCGCTGACCAATGCTCCTAAGGTGTTCGGCATAGATGCGGGAGAGATTGCAGTCGGTAAATTGGCAGATGCCCTATTGCTGGATATGAATAACGAGCGTTTTGTTCCGAATTTCAATATGTATTCCAACTGGTTCTATGCTTCTAATTGTGAGGCAATCGATACGATGATTTGTAATGGTAAGATCTTGATGAGAAATCGTAAGGTGAAGAACGAAGAGGAGATTATCGAAACAGCTAAGAGATGTAGTATGAAGTGGATGAAATAAGCCATTTTGCAAAACTATCTGACAGGTGGTATACTATTGATGTAGTTGTATCTGTTTAGAGAAAACAAGGAGGACTATTATACATTCATAAATGACAATCCATAGGGACGTCAGATGTATAATAGTCCTCCTTAAATTTTATTTAGCCTCATCACCCTGCTGCTCAGAAACAACTTCTGTTTGAGGGGTATTTGCATTCTTATTTGAATAATATTCTGCACCAGCCTTTACTGCGCCCGTATAGTGTAGAACAAATCCTACTGCGGCAACAATAATGGAAATAATCACCATT
>CACZUS010000111.1 GCA_902784425.1 uncultured Bacteroidales bacterium | reverse complement strand
AGAGGCATACACACTTAATACGACTATGACACCTATTGACTACACGTTGTGATTTGCTAAAAAATTAGTATCTTTGCAGAGGCATAAACACTGCGTGAAGGACTACAAAGGCGAAATGTTTGGTTGTGATTTGCTAAAAAATTAGTATCTTTGCAGAGGCATAAACACTTTTTCGCCGTGATTTTCGGCATTGGCGCAAGTTGTGATTTGCTAAAAAATTAGTATCTTTGCAGAGGCATAAACACTATATTTATAACATTATCATTTACACCTTGCGTTGTGATTTGCTAAAAAATTAGTATCTTTGCAGAGGCATAAACACTTGTCGCATATTTCTTCCATCACCTCGGCAGGTTGTGATTTGCTAAAAAATTAGTATCTTTGCAGAGGCATAAACACTCATCAATCTGTTCACCATTAACAAGAGAAGGTTGTGATTTGCTAAAAAATTAGTATCTTTGCAGAGGCATAAACACTACGATTACGAAAAGTTGCTGAATGCCAGAATGTTGCAAAGGAAATTAGAAAAGAAAAAATGCCACTGCAAGAAAGGTGGATTCCACGATAAGAATGGAATTCACCTTTTCTAATATTCTAAAATAGCTCCAGCTGCTGTCCCGGTGCATTCGGTTGTTGAGGCTTGGTGCCAAAGAACAATTCTATATTGCCAAATTGTTTGTCAGTGATGCACATAATGCCTACTTTGCCAAACTCTGGTAACATAGCCTTGACTCTTTTACGATGTACTTCCGCATTTTCCATGCTGGCACAGTGACGGACGTAGATGGAGAACTGAAACATGGTAAACCCATCTTCGATGATACGCTTGCGGAATTTCGTATATTCGCGAATGTCTTTCTTCGTCTCTGTTGGCAAATCGAAAAGCACTAAGAGCCACATAACCCTGTATTCGCTAAATCGTTCTGCAATCATGTTAAATCGGGATAAGCGATTTTGCGTAGTTCGCCACTACGTACATCATTCACCCATGACTGCATGCATTTCGTTTCAGCATTGGAACAGAGGTTCAGTACTGCAGCTTGATTCCTGATTTTCTGTTGCATGGTTTGCTGCCAGAGTTGCTTTCGCAAGGGCAAGGAAGCGTCGAGTTGTTCTCGGAATCGTTCATTCTGGGTGGTGTTGCCCACTAGTGACAATAGTAGACCAACAGGCATGTGGTTTGAGTCACATGTGATGACTGCACAATTGTTTTCGAGCATCGCTTCCAATGCTCCTTGTGTAATTGTAATCTGCTTGTTGTCCAACACTACTACCCCAATATCTTCTATAGGGCGAGTAACCTCAGCAGACTTTTTGAAGTCTGCTGAGAGGTCCTCGGCTTTTTCTACTTCTGGAAGTTTAATCACCAGTTGGGCATCTCTCAATGAGAGGTATGCAGGATTGCTAAAACATAGGGTCTTTTTGATCATAGGCTATTGGTACTTCATCCAATCTTTATAATATTCCCAAGTCTATCAACTTTTATGGGAACACAAGTCTCCTTTATCATTTCTCCCGTAATTGCGCGAGGACTTTTTGAGCCCTGGCTACCAACTCCAAATTCATCTTGAATAGGATATGCTAATCCCATCTTTTTTTGATTTGAATGTGTTATGGAAAATAATACGTTAGCCGTTGAATACGGTAAAAAGTTTCCTGTATTCATTCCTGGATCAATGAACTTGTAAATTCGTCGTTTGTCAACTGTCATTGTCTTCTTGTATAGATCATCTTTTGTTGGCAAATATACTAAGTCATTAGGAGAAAGAATAAATAATAGTTTTGCATCACTAGATACTAAATCTTTTTCTCTCAAATATTGATCTATATTGTAATTCCAATTTGCTCCATACCTCTTTTGACACTCAATCATAAGTGGTAATGGAATAGTAAGGAAGGAACGTGCTATTTCAGTTTTTCCATTTTCTTTATTTGTAACCTCGGTACCAAATACAGCAAAGAATAGATTCGTTCCTTTTGCCGCTTCCACAAATTTCTTATTCTTATTGCCAGTTTGTCCTATAGCGAATTTGTCTGCTTTCTCATAGACGCGCACTTTTAGAATTGGTTGATGGAATTTCCCGTTATTTAGTGCCACGATATTGCGGTTCATTTCGTCAATACCATCAGGTGAGAATGCCAATTCGGTATTGTTGTCTTTCGCCTCCAAATGGGCCAAGAGAATCTTTTGGATACCAGTATCGGTAACGCTCTCTAGAATCTTCTTTTGGTCAAAAGAAACATCAAGTGGTTTGCGTGTAGCAAAATAACGTACTTTGGGTTCTCCGTTTCTCTTTTTCTCGTCTTTTGTAAAATAGTAAACATCTATTCTGGCGACATCAATATCTGACCAAATGTCCTTATTGTCTTCAACATACTTTTTAATAAATTTGACATCCCTGTCTTCACCCAGAAGTTCCTTTACTTTTCGTTTGAAGTCTTTGTTAACAATGCTATCAGGTTTCTGGAGTGCTTCATTCAGAGATACGGTCTTCTTTTTACGCAGATTCACTTCACCAAATACAGTATCTTTGTGCATAGACTTTCGTATGGCCCAACTATCACCATTTGTCTGTTTCTGATATTTTTTCTTTCCATTTTCATCATAATGAAGATAATTGTTCGTAGTCCTATTAATGACACGAAGATTCTGTTTAAAGCTAACAATAATATTCTGTAATACTTGTTTTGCATCGGTAGTGAATGATTGCCAAGGCATTAGAAACTCTTTGGCAACTTCAATTTCTTTGCCATAACCGTTAATGGCTTTTTCAAAACGTCTGAGTTTCTTCTGCAACTGGTAACGATTGGCATTATGCTTAGAGTGGGCGGCTTCGTTGTTGAGCAGATTTACGTGGTCACGTGTAGCACAAGCAATGACTATTGCGTCCATTGCATGATGACGATGATCAATACGTTTTTTGTTGAATCCCTTTTGCAGTTCTAATGGCATGTTTGGTATTTCATGCCCCTCGCTATTCAGCGTTGTGAAGTTTCTGGTTCCTGTTAATTCATTTAAACGCTGGAAGCGAGGCAGAATAATAGAATTCCAGACATCATTCATTCCCCAGTCTTTTTTCAGTCGATCAGTGACAGAGCCGTTACATGAGATAAGGTTCTTTGAAACAGCCTCCGTTTCATACTCTCCATTGCTTTGCTTTACACGAACAATATTTGAAAGTAATCCCTTGACAACCTTACTTATATAACGGCTATCGTTCATTTGTCGTTCAATGAATCCATCGGGGATGTCTTCCATCAGAAGTTTCTTCATTTTGAGCCTATCACTTGCATAGAAGTTTTTTACAAGTTTTTCATATTCATCAACAGATAGAATCTTTACACTCTCTCCCTGACTTAATTGCACAATCTGACCTGCACAATTCTTGATGAACTCATAGCCAAGTTGACGATCTTTCAACTTATTAACCTCTGCCTCACATATCACCTTATTACTAAAAGAATCATCAAAATATCGAGACTGTGGAATTACATGCTCTATCTCGTATGCAGGGGTGAAAAGCTTGGCTAAAGGAATCATATTTCCTGTATAGGGAGACCTGTATTTTTGTTCCAACCAACATTTGTAACGGATAACATCCGATTTTGATGGTTGTGCTGTTTTCGACATCTTCGAGACGAACTCATATTCTGTGTCTTCTTTGGTAAGGTTGTCTAGTGCGTTTTCTTCATATATCCTCAAAATATCTTGCTGACTTGGTGAGTAAGGACGGACATTTTCAATGCCTAGTTCAGGATTTAGAAACTCCATAAGCAAGGCTTTAATACGAAGATTTGTATTTTCATTCTGCTGAATCCGTTCTGTCATCTTCTTTCGCTTGTCGGCAGGATTTTTCATTTCTCGCCCCAATTCAACATGTATCTCATCTATTTGCGCTTCTTTTTTCCAAATGTCACGAACAGTACGTAACGTTTCTGTGATGACTTGCTCTACAATAGGATTACGTAGAGAGTGTTGCTTGAAAGTATTCAGATAACAATCGATATCCTCGGGTTTCTCCCATTTCTCTATTTCTTTTGCCTCAGAATGGCGATTATAGACAATATAACAAGCCAACCAAATAGGCAAGCCCTTGAATTGTTCAATACTGGTTAGGGAGATGGATTTTTCGCGAACGCGATTTTTTATTGTCTCGTCGTATTCACCAGTGATGATCTTATCTATTCGCTCCAATGTCTTGGTATCGATATTCTCTTCTTTCCAATACTTACCCATTCGTATTAATGGGAGCAATTTGTTAATGGCCTTTTCTGAATATGAGCCGTAGTCCTTTTTGTAGGGTTTCATTTTACAGAAAACCTCAACAAAAGTATTACATAGATGATTCTTTTCAGCAAAAGTCCTTAAAGCCTTATTAATTTCTATCTTGTCCTCAACAGAGTATAAAATGTGCCATAAAGCCATTTCCATTTCGTGGGTTAGAACATCTGAACTATTATTGCATTTCTCTAAGCCAGTTATCATCGCAGCCCTTGTTTCGTTACAAGGATACTCCTTGCCCTCAACATAATTCCATCGATAGGGATAATGATCCTTGCCCTTCTCCTTCTTTATTTTGAAGTATGAGTTGAGTAGTGTATCTTGCTTTATGGAACTTCTATCATTGAGCCAATCAAAGAGATTTACGTAATCATCTTCGGTCTTTAGAAATTCAGTAGTAACATCTACATCTGTCTGCAACTTTCCTGTAGCTACATTATTAAACAAATCCAGTTGTCCATCACTAACAAAGCGCTCTCGTTGAATGATTCGTAAGTTTTGAACGAACTGCCATAGCCTAAATTCTTGGAAAAGCGGATTTGACTTAGCAATACATTTGATTGGATAAACATTTCCATCTTTGTCTTTATGATATTCGTAAGGGCAATTGTCTATAAGCGTCTTTTTGCTCTTTAATGGGCGCTGATAAAACAGAATGTCGTTAACGAACAGATTAACAAAGTCCGGTTTTGAGAGATTGTTGCGATGGGCTTCGTTGTTTGGATAAAGTTCCTCAATGCATCTTTTGTAGAGTTCTGTATCTTTTAATTCTGGAATTAATTCCTGTTGAACTCTCAAAATCTGGATTAGTTCGTCTTTATAGTATTTTCTTTCAACAGTGCGAACGAGTTTCCCAATAATCTTTTGATTAGGATTTTGTAATAGGGTGTCATAGATATAACAGCCAACAGTCTTTTTGCTGTTTTCAATATCAAACTCTGTTTTCTTCTTTATCAAAGTCCAATCATCTTCCTTTGGCATGCGAAACGAACGTTTCACATTTCCCTCTTTATCCTTTTTGGGAGAACCATCTTTGTCCAGATCTGTAATAACGATGAATTCTTTGACTTTTCCTACCCAGTCAAGCTCATATCGGCTTGAACGTCTGTATATCATTCCATTCTCAAGATATACATTATACCAAATATCATCACCTTTCTTGTCATTGGAAGCTTCAACTCGTACCACTTTTTGAGAAAGAAACTCAACTCGCTTTGTGTCGTCTTCGTCCTCTTCTTCTCCACGTAATTGATAATAGCCACGCTTTTGGTTGAATTGCAACAATAGCCATGCAAGTTCCTCTATAGATATCCTTTCATTCAAGGCTTTTTTCCGGAGATAGTAGAGCGTCCAATCGTATGGTACTTTCTTTCCATCAGCCACCAGTTGAGGTTGGTGGAGTGCAAAGTCTTTCAGCATTTCCTTGAAAGAATCTTGGAATATAAAATTGTACTCCCCGTTCTCTCTTTTTGTCCAAGCTATTTTGGGTTCACTTTCATCAATGAACTTCCCAAAGTCATCAATCTTATTTGCGAAATGAGTCGGTAGGAAGCCTAAGATTTTTAATACGCGAAGCATTCTTTCACGACGCAATAGACTGCGTTCGTGTATTCGACGAACCATTCTTAGCCTAGTCCTTTCTGCAGTTTGGGAGATAGAGTTTCCTTTCTCAAAATCACCCAAGATGTCTGCAGACATTGGAATTATTCTGCTTCCTGCCGAACTAATGCTAATCGGTTTTAAATAAGATGTGTTATTATCGCGGGCTATTTCGTCTGCATTAACCACAGCCCATCCAACGGTTATTATGCCACAAAAGTACAAATTTCTTTTGAAACATTTGGTACTATCAAAGAAAAAGTTTATCTTTGCAGCACTAATTTTTAGCAAATCACAATAAGGATTATTCCGTTGTGAAAACATTAGGTTCCGGTCCATCGTCCTTTAACGGTGGACTTTTTGCGTTTTATAGAATTGGATATGACTGAAAATCTGCTCCTTGCCATACTTTAGCCTGCTCCTTGCCTGCTCCTTGCCTGCTCCTAGGCTGCTCCTAAGCTGCTCCTAAGCTGCTCCTAAGCTTACTCAACAGTATGGCAAGAGTATGGGAAAGAGCTGTTTACTTCGTATCATCTTTGGATCATCCTTCATAAAAGAAGTTCAGAGCAGGCTCGATGGGAACATCAAAAGTTTAAATGGTCAATGGTCAAGTGAAACTGGTTACCTCTGACTTTGTCGAAGATATTTTTGCTCGGTATAACAAAATAATCAAGTTTTTTTTGTTTTTTTGCTCGCTTAATCGTATCTTTGCATACCAAATAAATAAGATGGATTTATATAGCAAACTATTAATAAGGATTATGAGAACAAACAAGATTTTTCACGTTTTGGCAACAGCCTTGCTGGGTTGTTTTGCTGTTGCCGTGCATACTGCATGTGTTAATGAGGATAACACGGAGTCGAAGGTGACGCATGAAGA
>CACZUS010000110.1 GCA_902784425.1 uncultured Bacteroidales bacterium | reverse complement strand
TCAGTTGATAGCCGACCCTCGTTCGGAGGTATGTTTTGCTTGTGGCAAATATCAGATACGTGTAGAAGGCAAATTTGACTTGGTGGAAGACCGTGCCATAAAAGAGGAGATCGTCAACCACCCTTCTCGCAAGTTTCTTCAACCATGGAGAGCACAACAAGGTGATGAAGCTTTCTTCAACTTCTTGAAAGTGTTCCGTATGCAACACGGCAAAGCTTATGTATGGTGCATGGAGGATAACTTCAAACCAAAAGAGTACATTGAGTTGTAACTTATTTGACGAAGATAATTTGCCAAGGGTACCATCCGTCTATATACTACCACAAGACTTTGGAAGTCACACCTTGGCATTTTCTCTTTCTCTATAATTAATTTATCTGCCTATTTGTAAAGTTCTATCTGTAAGCAGTTACAATAAGGGCAAATAACATAAAATGTCAACCTGTAAAAATAAAATAACGATGAAAAAAGAGAATGACTTGGCAAGAAAGGCCAATTTACTAACTGAATCCACCAATACGACTGATATTGAAAACATGATTTTCAATATCCGAGGTCAACAAGTTATGCTCGACCGTGATTTAGCAAAATTGTATGGTGTCGAAACTAAAGTGTTGAACCAAGCTGTCAAAAGAAATTTAGAGCGTTTTCCCGAACGATTCAGATTTCAACTAACAGTAACAGAGACAGATAAACTGGTCACATTTTGTGACCGGTTACAAAATTTGAAACATTCTACTGTATGTCCTTTCGTATTTACTGAACAAGGAGTTGCAATGCTTTCGTCCGTATTACGTAGTCAAACTGCAGCGGAAGTCAGCGTACATATAATGGACGCATTTGTGGCTATGCGACGTTTCATTGCATCAAACGCAAATGTGTTTCAAAGGTTAGCCACTGTTGAACAAAATCAACTGGCTATATCAGCCCACCAAATTGAGACGGACAACAAATTAAATGAGGTATTCAACCGGTTAGACGCTGGGAATCAAATTCCAGCGCAAGGCATCTTTTTTGATGGTCAAATATTTGATGCGTATTCTTTTGTTTGCAATTTGGTTCGTATGGCAAAAAATAGCATTATTTTATTCGACAATTATATTGACGACACCGTGCTATTGATGCTAGACAAACGGGAAAAAGAAGTCTCTGCTCTTATTTATACAAAAAAGATTACCCCTCAGTTGAGAACCGACCTCAATCGACACAATGCACAATACCAACCAATCATTATAGAGGAATACGCCAATGCGCACGATCGATTTCTCTGTATCGACAATCAGGTTTACCACATTGGTGCATCTCTCAAAGACTTAGGGAAAAAATGGTTTGCTTTCAGCAAAATGGAGATTGAAACAGACTTTTTAGTTCAAAAAGTTCAACAGATTTAATAGAGGCATATTATGCTATGCCTCTACTAAAATGGATTCCAGTCTTCAGCCTTTTCATACACATATTCAGGTGAGTTATTGAGATACCACATACCATTGCGCATCTCCACTATACCTCCTACGTATTTGAACTTTTCACTTTTTTGATTCAGTTCCGCAATATGTTTTGCCAAACACTCTGCCTTATCTTTTGTTTCTTGTGATTTAGCGGTGATGCCTCCTTTGGTGTCATAGATACCAATACGGTTGTCACGGAACTTAATGATCCAGTCGGGGTAGAAAAGTCGCATTTCATGGGATGTACTATCCATGTAGCGGAAACCTAAATCCTCTTTGCCTGTTCCATTTTTCAACCACCACTCCAAAATGTTAGATTTCTGCTCCAAATAGTCAATGAATTGAGTCTCATTTTTTCGCCCGTTATATTCCTTAGCAAGGTAGAGGTCCACCAAACTATGTTGGCACGGATAGGCTTCGTAATCGTTCGGGCAACTTTTCTCCGTACAAATAACAAAAGGGGTCGGTGCTTTCTCCAATGCTTCTCTCCTCTTCTCCTCAATCTGCTTTTGCAATATAGGATAGTAATCCTTAATGGCTTGCGTGATAGCGGGACGGAACTTACTGTCTGCATTTCGCAGAATATCTTTAACGAACACCTTGTAAAAGTCAGTCTCTACGTATGTCTGCAACGCATATTGCTTAAACCACATCCGCAACGCCGATTTGAGTTTTTGATAGGAACGCGCCGCATTGCCTATGCTTGCTTCTGCATCGTCTTGCTCCGTAATCAGTTGGTAGCATTGGTTCGTAAATATCTTCTCCACATCATTGGCAGATATTTCATACCGTGTAATATCATTTTTCGATGTTTGGTCAATCGTCTTGAACCGAGCATTCACCATGATATTCTGGCTTAACTTAGGTGATATGTCAATGCCTTTTTCTTGCAGTTTAGAACCATTGTCGCTCATAATTGCATTCTCATCTATTCCAAACCAACGGTTCATCGATTGGATGAACGTGAGCTGAAAATCACTAGCTTTTCCCACATCTCCGTAATTGGTACGTGATATAAACTCTGTTTTCAGGGCTGGATCAAGGACAAAACTAGCAACTCGTGTTCCTCTAATCTCATCTTTAAAATTCTTGACAGAGAGGCTCAGCGCACTTTTCGCCATGTTTTGCTCCTCTTCGGGAATCGCCGCATTCACCTCCTCCTTTGTCTTTTCTATGATGGCATCACATTCGTTGATGACTTCATTGATGGTTTCGTTCTCTTTTCTCTGATCTATTCCGCAATTGTCTGATGATTTCTCATCTTTTTGTGCATCCTCCTCCATTTTCGACAATTTATCTTCAATGGCAGTGAGTTCTTGACAGACACTCGAAATCACCTTTTCGACCGTTTCTTTTCTCTCTGCAATCTGAGAGTTCAATCGTTTTCCAAGTTCATTTTTCACTTTCTCTTTCAAAGCAAAAACAGCAAATACCATTCGTTGGGATGTCTGCATCTTCACCGTGATGGTTTTGGGTTTGTTGGGGTCGGTCTCCGGTATTTTATCCACCTCGTTGCGTGAATAGTTGGTGTACAGATAGCCTGTTTGCAGGGCTGGATATTCATCCAATTGCTTGTCGTGAACTGCCATACGGCGGATTCGTCCCAACGTCTGTGTGCGGAACGTATCAGATTTTATCTCCCTGAACATCACTAAAATATGTGCTCGTGGACAATCCCAACCTGTACCAGCAGCATATTTGAACAGTAGAAAAGCAACGGGACTTTTATTGTCAGTAATGGTCTTCAACGCCTCAGTCTTAGGCACACCGCTTAACCATGAGACAATCTGATTCGAATTGAAATTCTTCTCCGACTTCAGATATTTCATCACCAAGGTTTCCTTTTTCTCAACACCACGTGCCTCTGCATCTTTGTCATCATCTGGCAATTGAATGAGTATCAACGGATTAATATCTGTACCATAAGTTTTCCATTCCTCCATCAGTTGTTCACGTTTCTCTATTGCCAAATCAAGCATCAGTTTATCTAAATCCTCGTTGTCATAGCGTTTTAAATCCTCTTCGGTCTGACTGATTATCTCTTTCTTAATAAGACCTTCCTCTATTACATCTTTGATGTTGACTTCCACCCAGCCAGCTTTATAATTTCTCACATCACTGATGGATGGTTCCTTTTCTGGTGTGGCACTCACTTTGACTATAATTCTTGGATTAAGTGGATTGATTACATCGCGATAGGCTGATTCTGTCACATTCTTATGG
The DNA here is from genome assembly GCA_902784425.1 of uncultured Bacteroidales bacterium. Classification (GTDB taxonomy): domain Bacteria; phylum Bacteroidota; class Bacteroidia; order Bacteroidales; family Paludibacteraceae; genus UBA1181. The sequence continues at coordinate 2,685 of CACZUS010000110.1, read as the reverse complement.
CTTTCGTCGATGATCATGATGATTTGCCGTCCTTCTGCCAAAGTATTTTCGGCTACATCCTCAAAATAAAAGCCAACCTCCTTAATTAACGCAGGATCTTCAGGACGACGGTTTTGACGGTCTGCTGCACGGCGTGACACTAGTTTCTGCCAGTTCAGGAAAAGTATATCGTTTTTATTCAACTTGCCTTGTGAGAAGTCAGCAATAGTAAGCAGTTGGTTACTCAACGTGGGGAAAAAATATTCGTAGAATTTGTCCTTGCTTTGCATGGCAAGTTCATCACTGAAAGTAATCCATACGAAGGCCACATCCTCGTCCCAGTCGGGTTGGCGGGTAAGTGCGTCAATGAAATGGGTAGTCATGAATGTTTTGCCGCTACCCGTTGGGGCTTTGAGCGTAAGTTCTACAGTGGAAGTGTTGTGACTCCACAGGTTTTTGAAACTTTCGAGCATATCATCGATTGCCCGTTGTTGAAAAGGGAATGCGTTATATTGAGCCATGATTTTACTGATTTATAGATTTGTACACATCGAGAATTGGTTGCGGAATTGCCTTCAGCGAGATGTTCCGCAGGTCGTCAAATTCACCTTCAAAAATATCAGGGTTGCCCCAACAGAAGATATAGACGCTGAACTGTATAGAGTCGTGACGTTCCAAGTCCGTATCGGTCATTCGCAATCGTTCAATTTCAGCCACGAACTCAGGCATTTTTATATAATTCTCCGTGAAGAATATGGCAGTAATTTTTTGTGGATTCCTATCATTAGGCACATCCGCAAAGAATTGGTACGAATCAGTGTGACATATCTCCTCCAACGTATTTTCGCCCATGGCGAGAAGGTAACCTGCCTTGCAGGCGAGTTCCACACGGTCGGCATCAATAGCATTATGGCTAGCATTTTTGCCCACGAAGGCTGTGCGATAATATTTCAATCGTCCGCCTAGGCCTTCCACCTGTTCGCCTTTGGCATTGATGTAACCACACATCACACGGCGGTTTCGTTCATAGGTGACATTCTCGCAAATATTATTGTCTCCCTCTCTTTGTTGCACTAAGATGCATTGGCGATGTCCCCCATCCTCTGCATTGAGTTTCATCGTGGCGTGCAGGGTGGTGCCAGAGCCAGCGAAGAAGTCGAGGATGGTGGAGGATTTTGAAGATGATGCTATTTGTATTACTTGTATTATCAATTTGGATGGTTTAGGTGAATCAAATGGAGGTTGTCCAAAAATCATTTTAATTTCTCTTCTTGCTTCATCATTATGCCCGCAATCTTCGTAATTCCAATATGTTGTTGGCACAACTCCTTGTTGTACCTCGGACAAGTATCTTTTTAGTTGAGGTGCACCTTTCCCATCTAACCCGAAATAAACTCTTTTTTCTTCTATCCATTGTTGCACCTTTTCTTTGTTCGTCATCCAAGACCTTCCTTTGGGTGGATTATAAATCACCCCCGTATTCGGATTGATAATTGGGTAATCGTAGTTTGAGGAGTAAGTCCTAACTGATAAATTGTCTGGCCTCCATAAACCCTTACCATCATTTGTGTCATATTTGTATAGGTGGTTTTGTTTTTCTGTTCTTGGCAATAGGTTCCGTAAAAATTTATCTGATTTTCGATAAATCAAAATATAATCAAGTACATTGGAAAATGTTTTGGAGTCATTCGCAGATGCGTAATTTTTATGCCACATAGCTTGTGCCACAAAATTCTCCTCCCCAAACACCTTATCACACAGCAGTTTCAAATTCGCTTGTTCATTATCATCAATAGAGATGAAAATCACGCCTTTATCACTCAATAGGTTCTTTGCCAACTCTAATCGTTTGCTCATAAAGGAGAGCCAATAGCTATGGCGCAAAGGGTGTTCTTTGGGTACAGGGCTACCGTCGGGAAATTCCTTTAGAAAACGTTTGTCCTTGTAGGTAAACCCATCATTACCTGTGTTATAAGGAGGATCAATATAGATGACATCTATTTTGCCACGGTGGGTATAATTAAGACAGGTGAGGGCGTGGTAATTGTCGCCTTCGATGATGACATGGGGTGGTGTGTTGTTGGCGGACGCATTCAATGTGTCCCTACCTGCGGCATCAATGGCTTTCTCCTTCACCTCTTCGAGGATGGGGATTTTATTTTCCGATTCAGTCTCGAAGGCCTCCGGCACGTCGAGCCATGTTAGTCCGTAACGTTGTTCCTTGATTTGACCGTGCAGACGTGCTATTTCCTTTTCTAATTCACGGATTTTGATTTGCAGGTCTGCGGTTGGCGGGTTGTCCGACGGTAGAGACGCAAAATTTTGCGTCTCTACAGCGGATCCAGTGTTCGAATTATTTTTTACAGTCATTTTTGGCGAAATTTCTGTTGCTGAATGATTTGGATACAAACAAGCGGCGCAGGCCACTTGTCCGCAACAGAGGTGTCGCCAAACACCCACAATAGATAACAAGATAAGCCCACGCCTAAGCGGAGGTTACCTTTTATAGCTACCTATTGTTTATTCTACTGATTTAAAATTTTGGCGAAATTTCTGTTGCGAGAATAAAAGCTAACACTTTGATATTATGTCAATTATATATTTATATCTGTTTCGTAAAATAAAATTTAAGTTAATAATCTATGTTGATACAAATATAAAATAAATTAGGCGCATCACAAATCCATCTTCATTATTAATCGTCCT
>CACZUS010000109.1 GCA_902784425.1 uncultured Bacteroidales bacterium | reverse complement strand
TGCTTTCTTTTTCTGCTCCTCGTTTTTTAGCTTTCACCTCCAAGGTATAGGTACCTGATGGTATGTGGGAAATCTTAATCTCCCTTTTTTCCTGCAAATCAATCCAATCTCTATCTAGATTAGACAATCGATAAAAGACCTCCACATCATTCAAACCAGAGAAATCAATCACATCCACAGTGATGGCAATATTCGTCTCATCGTAGTTTAGTTTTAATCTCGATAAGTCTTGCAATCCTTGAGGCAGATATCTTGACCCGACCTCTTGTCTCTTTCCTTTTACATACAATCGTGAAAGTTGTAGATAATCGACAGTATCCTGCACCCGTATTTGTTTCGGATCGAACATCACAAAACCTTCCGTGTTACCAAAGTACAATCTACCCCATTTGTCGATATAGGCAGCCCTGCATGTAAAATAATTACGACTTCTAAATCGTTCATCCAACAAGACCTTGGTGTAGGTTTTATTTTTATCATCAAAAGAGAGAACTCCATTTGACCCTCCCGTCCAGAAGATGCCATTCTCATCCATCACAATCGAAGAGTACTGCCCCTCTGGCAGATAGGTCAATTTTTCATACGACGAACCATCTGCAGCGAAATGGATGATTCCTTGATCCGTCACCACATAGAGATTTCCCTCATCGTCACAGATTCCTTGTGCCATCAACAATGGACGATGACCTTGTTGCTTGTCCACATCAGGGAAAACAGGTTTGTCGCCAGACGAATCACAGCGCCACACCGAGCGTGAAGTTACAACCCATTTGACGCCCTGTTTAGAACATGCAATATCCTCAATCCAGATGTCCGGAATCGTGAATGTATCGTTTTTCAACCACTTGCGAGCCCATAATCCATAGCGATCCATCGTGTATACACCATCACCAGCCATAGCTATCCATACTTCTCCGTTAGGAAGTGCCATAACACACTTGCTTGTTATAAATGCACTTGGAATGGATGAGAACAAAACTTTCGTGATTTTACCCGTCTTAGTGTTCAATTTGCACAACTCACCTCCCCATGAAGCAATCCAAAACTCTCCATCCACTCCTTTCTTAATGGAAAGCACATTATTGGATGAGAGTCCGTCTTCTATCGTGAAGTTACGAATGATATTAAAATCAGGAGATAATAAGAAAACGCCATGACCATCCGCACCCACCAACAGATTACCGTCATCATCCATTGCAAATGAGGTACCATCCACCATTGGGAAACCAATGTCGGAGGAGTGAACCGAACCTGCGTTTCTTGCCGTACTATAACGAAGGAGACCAGCATTTTGGGTGCCTATCCAGATATCTCCATTGCTATCCTCGTAAAGACAATGGATCTTCTTCAATTCTTCTGATTTAACATTCTGAGGTTCAATCTTTTCAAAATGAAAAGTACCGTCATACGTTCCTTTCCATAATCCAGAGCCAGCAGCGCCAAACCAATAGTTGCCCTTGGAATCTTTAATGATAGAATTCACATTAATAAATGGCACCTCCAATGATTCCGAACAGTTGATATTCCCCTTCTCATCCTCTCTAATCAGCCACAAACCACCTACGAAGGAAGAGACCAAGAAAAGATTTTTCTCGACAGGCACAAAGTTGGAAATCATCATTCCAAAAGGAAGGCAATCATCATATTCCTCCAAGTGATTTCCCTTTTCATCATAGACAATCAGTCCCGTATAGGTTCCGCACAAGAAACGTCCGAACGCATCTCTTATCATACCAGAGACGAAAAAATTAATCGTCGAGTCAGTCATAATCGGATGTTTGTCATAACGTCCAAGAGCTTCATTATAGATATATAGACCGTTAGTTGTCGTCACCCATTCTCGTTGTTGGTCATCCGTATAAAAACTCGTTATTCCCTTGTAGTAGGATGTTTTAAAATCATCAGGCATTAAGTTTTTGAAGGTATCGGTTTTCTCATCGTATGAGATTAAGACACCATTATTACCACCTACAAGCAGACGACCCTTCGGAGTGCAGAAAAGATGCATTAATTGGTTCCTTTCCAGAGAAGGACAATCATCAACGAAGTAATTACGGAAATGGACACCATCAAAGCGGTTAAGTCCATATTCCGTCGCCACCCACAAGAATCCATTCTTGTCTTGAACGATATCGTGAACATAGTTACAACTCAACCCATCCTTACTCGAATATCTATAAAATGTAGCCACCTCCCCTGCATGGGCCACCAAATGAGATATCCAAAATAAGATTATGTATAATAATAGTTTTACATACTTTCCTGTCATTTTTACATCGTAATAGCAAAACAAAAAAACAATGGAATTACTTTATTTCACCATCCATAGTGATAATTGGATCCCCGTCTTCCAAATCCTCTATGTCTTCTGGATTTAATTTATTTCCACAATATTTACAATATACAGCATCCGGTTCATTACCAGGTTTGTGGCAATGAGGACATGGAATAGCTGTTCTTTTTTTCTGATCATTAATCATCTGTGCGGATACGATACCTGTTGGCACAGCCAAAACTGTATAACCGAGCAACATCACAAATGCAGACAAGAATCTTCCGAACCCTGTCATCGGTGTTATATCACCATAACCTACCGTCGTCGTGGTCACAATGGCCCAATATATACTGCTAGGGATATCATGGAAACTACTACCCTCGATACCTCCTTCCACCATATACATCATCGTACCAATACAGATAACCAGCAGCAACACAAACACGAAAAAAACGATGATCTTCTTCGAACTTGCTTTCAACGAGTTTAACAACACCTCTCCCTCTCGCCAATAGGAAAAAAGCTTGAAGATTCGGAAAACTCGAATCAAGCGGAAGATTCGGATGGTAAGCAGTCCGTGCGCTCCCGGAAAAACAAAACTTAGATAGGTTGGCAACGTAGCCAACAAATCCACAATCCCGAAAAAACTAAACGCATATTCCGACGGCTTTGGTGCACAATAAAGCCTCAACAAATACTCCACAGTGAAGAAAACAGTGAAAATCCACTCCAAAACATTCAAAAAGAACTTAAACTTCGGAGGAAAAACTGCCAAACTCTCCAATATGACCACCAAGACACTTGAGATGATAAAAGTGATAACAAGAAGATCAAAACTTTTTCCTTCCTTTGTATCCGTATCATATACAATCATATAAATTTTACGCTTCAACTCATCATTGTGCATAAAATTATGCCACCTTTTTTTTATACCAGAAAACATAACCTAAACTATTTTTATTAAATATACTTCAAATGGTGAATTTATAGAACACACCCTTAAATAATATTTGACAACAAACCAGTATGCTCTAAAAAAATCTTCACACCAATTGCAATCAACACGATACCACCCACCAATCTCATATTAATTGGAAGATGCTTCCCTGCATAAACACCTAATATGTTTCCAGCAACAGAAAACATAAAGCTCACAATACCAATCATTACCAATGCAAATATAAATGTATCTGTCGTTTCCGTAATAAAGACAAAACCCATTGCTAACGCATCAATACTAGTGGCTATAGCTAATATAATCAGACTCTTCCAATCAACCGCCGACCGATAGACATCCTCCTCTTCCTCTTTCGATAAACTATCTTTTATCATCTTCCCCCCCAGAAACACCAATATCAACAATGAAATCCAATGATCCCATGCCTCTATCTCCTCCTTAAACATATCTCCCAAGAACCATGTTATGAGAGGCATAAAAGCCTGAAAAAGACCAAAAAGAATAGCCATCTTCAGAATCGTTCCCCACTGAAATTTTTTCAATGCAATTCCATTTGTGACTGAAACTGCGAAACAATCCATCGCTAATGCTACCGATAACAAAATAATGGTTACAGTATCCATAACTCAACAAAGTAACAAGAAGCAAAGTTACAGAAAATAATTTTTATCTATCCAATCATAATGCTAAATTCTCTATTTTTGTAGAAAAAAAGATATAACAATGAAATTTGTAGGAGCTCATGTTAGTGCATCTGGTGGAGTAGAAAATGCACCCATCAATGCAAAAGCCATCAATGCAAAAGCCTTTGCACTGTTCACTAAAAATCAACGTCAGTGGCATTCCGCACCACTCACAGAAAGCAGTATTGAAGCATTTAAGAAAAACTGCATTGATGCCGGAATATCCGCCGACCATATTCTTCCTCACGATAGTTACCTAATCAATTTGGGTCACCCGTCGGACGAGGGACTGGAGAAATCTCGTTCTTCATTCCTCGAAGAGATGCAACGTTGCGAACAGTTGGGTTTGAAACTATTGAATTTTCACCCTGGTTCTTCTCTTAAAGAGATTACCACCGAGCAGTGTCTGAATAGAATCGCCGAATCCATCAATATCACATTGGATAAAACCAAAGGTGTCTGTGCCGTCATTGAAAACACCGCCGGACAAGGCAGTAACGTGGGGAATCAGTTTGAGGAACTGAAATTTATCATCGACCGTGTGGAAGATAAGAGCCGCGTAGGTATATGCATTGACACCTGCCATGCCTTCGCTGCTGGCTATGACCTCTGCTGGCAAGAGAGTTGGCAAGAAACATTCAACAAATTTGAACAAATCATCGGGTTCAACTACCTGAAAGGTATGCACCTCAACGATTCAAAAAAGGGTGTGGGCTCGAAAGTGGACAGACATGAAAATCTCGGCAACGGAGAGATTGGCATCAACGCCTTCGAATGGATTATGAAAGACCCTCGATTCGACAATATTCCTTTGATATTGGAGACTCCAGACGAAACCCTTTGGGAAAAGGAGATAAAACTATTATACTCTCTTACTCATTAAGAGTAGCCTCACAAAACAAAAGAGCGGATGAATGGTCCGCTCTTTCTTATATTTATTACATTCGATTATCACCTTACTATTTTACGATCTTAACAACCTCACTGTTGTTATCAGAATATAATTTAACAAGATAAACACCTGTCGAATAAGATTTACCAAGTACAACATCATTAGTCGTTGGAACTACACTCTCCATCAACACGCCACTCATTGAATAGACCTCTATTTTATCCAAAACATCAGAAGAAACAACATGGAACTCAGAGGCTTGCGAGTTATAATATACCGAGGAATAACATCTACTCAATGGATTCTCTATCAAAACATCTTCCTGAATCAAATCAAATTGCACTTTATCCGTATACAAATATGTTGCAGAAGAACATGAATCAAGATAAAATTTCAACTTATGCTCTCCCTTTGGCAAATTCAACTGCGTAGACAATGTGTAATAACCACGTGAGTAACTCGTGCCATCTGCATTTGGAACACCTTGCAACAAGATATCCCCTACTACTTCACCATCTAAGAGCATAACCACTTTTGCATCGGAAACCGACGAATAACGGAATGTGGCTTCGTATAGACCAGAGGTTTCAATCGACACAGTATATTGCGTCCAATCCTTCTCCGTACTCTGACGAATGGCATAGCCTCTATTATTACGGAAAGTCTGAATGAAGACTGTTGCTTCATCCTCTCGACGCGCACCTGTTTCCCCCTCATTCACCTCATCTAAATTCATATACGCCACATATTTGCCTCCCAAATCGAAAAATTCCATATCAACAATGCCTGGAATATCCATTGGCGTATCAAAAGGCTCCGAATTCATTACTTTCATCACAAACTCCTGCGTAACGGATTTGCCTCCATCGTCTGTTATTTTTAACACAAACGAATAATCGCCCAACTCGGTCGCCACACCAGCAATCACTCCATTCGCCTCATCAAGATACATACCTTCTGGCAACGAGCCTGATTCTATCGTGAAGGTATATGGGGCATCACCTCCCTGACAATTTATACTTTCATTATAGTCACTGCCCACTCCAACATTAGGAAGAGTCGTAGTTAAAAACTCCGGCATCTCAATCTTATGTCCGCATCGGAATGTCATGGTGGTTGAATAATCACTGAAATCCCACAAATAAATATCTGAATTGGCACCACTCACCCATTTGGCACTTGGATTCGAGTTGTCATCAAACTCTTTCGGACCATTTTTAGCAGTCCAGAATGGATTATCTATTGTCGCCGGACGGCAATCCAACAATTCATCCTTTCCTTCATAATTATTATCACCCTTGGCATTGTAGTGCCAAATGAAAATTCCCTTGTCGCGATTGCCCCATCTTTTATGATGCACATCTCGTACTTCGAGATAATACTTCTCATTCTTTCCCTGCCCAGATCCATTATAAACAGCGGCATTTCCACATCCTTGCGGCAAAGAAATCACTCTTCCATCATGTATATCCGTAATGTCTATTCGATTGGTTAGCCACCCCACCTCATCCAAGGCGGAAGGATTCGGATAGGTTGGATTCTTTTCATCAAAAATGTAAAAAGAATC
>CACZUS010000108.1 GCA_902784425.1 uncultured Bacteroidales bacterium | reverse complement strand
TCAATTGGTTTGAGTGGAAATTACTGAAAGAGGATGAGGAGACATCCCTCTATTCTCCATTATCTCAACAGTCATTCTCTGCTGGAGAGTATGCATTGTTTTCATTACAAGGAAATCTATTACAGACATTCTGTTTCGCATCCGATTTTCATAGTGAAGAAGCCTCAACCTTATTGAAAGCTCGAGGTGTGAAATCAGGAGTCTATTTAATTCGAAATATCAACGGAAAAGAAAACCAACTCTTAATTGTAAAGTAAAATTATGAATAAGAAAAATATACTGATTGGATGCTTATGTGCCATATTATTCGACACATCTGCACAACAAAATGAGTGGAATGGAAACCCTACTGTTTATGGTGTGAACACACTGAAACCTCATGTCACGTCAATGCCGTATAGTTCGATAGACGCGGCTGTAACGGGTAACAGACGTGCTTCTGATTGTTATCAATCCCTATCGGGTACGTGGAAGTTCAGCCTTGTAGATAAACCTTCATTGCGAAATAATGACTTCCACGAGGATAGTTATGATGTATCTAAATGGGATGATATCGCTGTGCCTGGTTCATGGCAGACACAGGGGTATGACCGTCCTATTTACACGAACGTGACTTATCCATGGTCTGGTACGGACAGAATTAGTCCGCCAGCTGCCCCTACCAATTTCAATCCCGTGGGACATTATCGTCGCACATTCAAAATCTCCGATGCATGGAAAGGTAAACGCATACGCTTGCATTTTGAAGGCGTCGAATCGGCCTACTATGTTTGGATAAATGGCAAGTATGTTGGATATAGTGAAAACTCCTTTACCGACCATGAATTTGACGTAACAGAATTGCTTCGTGATGGAGAGAATAATATCTCTGTTCAAGTCTTCCGTTGGTGTGATGGAAGTTGGATGGAAGATCAGGACTTCATCCGTCTTTCTGGTATCTTCCGTGATGTCTATTTGTATGCTTCCCCTAAGACACATATTCAAGATTTTAAAATCACCCCATCTTTGGCATCCAATTATAAAGATGGTGAATTCTCTGCTACAGTATGGGTGGATAATTTCGATTCGAAAGCATCAGATCCGCATACCCTACAGTTGTTATTGTTGGAGAAAAAGACGGGTAAGATCATCAAAGAGCAGACGCAGAATGTTGAATCAATACGTGTGGGTGGTGAGACTTCCATCGATTTTAAGTTTGATGTGACAGCTCCCACATTATGGTCGGCAGAATCACCTAACCTTTACACAGTGGTACTCGTTCTACGTAATGAGGCAGGGAGTGTCATGGAGGCAGAAAGTGCACATGTGGGTTTCCGAAAGGTGGAACTAAAAAAAGACGCGAATGGAATAACGCGTTATTGCATCAACAATTCCCCTATCAAGTTTCGTGGGGTGGACCGTCATGAGATTGATCCCGACCATGGACGTGTCCTTTCAGATCAACGCATCTACGATGACATCGTATTGATGAAGCGATTTAACATCAATGCGGTTCGTACCTCTCACTATCCGAATGATCCACGCTTGTATGACATCTGCGATAGCTTGGGTATATATGTCTTGGACGAAAACAATGTAGAGTCGCATGGTGCCTGGGATGTGGTTCCTAAAAACAGTGACGACTGGCGTGGAGCAGCCGTTGAACGTATGAATTCCATGATACAACGTGATAAGAATCACCCATCCGTTGTGGTATGGTCTTTGGGTAATGAGGCAGGAAATGGTAATGTCTTCACCTCCATGCTTCAAACAGCCCATAATGCAGATCCAACACGTCCTGTTCATTATGAAGGAGATTGGAACAATGCCGATGTTTGCAGCTGGATGTATTATGGACCAGATGCAGTTCGTTCTTATAACAATAACAACAAACCCATCATGCTTTGTGAATACGAACATGCAATGGGTAACAGTGTAGGTGAACTGAAGGAGTATATCGATGCCTTCTATGCTAATCCGCGTTCATTTGGTGGTTTCATTTGGGATTTCATTGATCAGGGATTGCGCAGAGGGAACACCAACTATTTCAACTTTGGTGGTTTATGGGGTGATAATCCGAATGATGATAACTTCTGTGCTAATGGATTGGTTTTCCCTGACAGAACACCACAACCTGAATTGTATGAAGTGAAACATCAGTATAGAAATATTTTAGTTGAGGCGGTAGACCTTTCCAAAGGAGTTGTCTCTATTCAGAGTCGTTTCAACTTTATCTCTATTAATGATATTGCTGAATGTGTATGGCAGGTGAAAGAGGATGGGAAAGTGATAAGTGAAGGTTCCGTTGATCCATCCTTATTGGCAGTGGATCCGTTGACATCTAAGCAGGTGACAATCCCATTCAAACGTCCGGATGTGAAAGCAGGATCAGACTATTACCTTGATTTGGATTTTCAGTTGAAAGAGAACACCCCATGGGCGGAACGCGGACATAGTATTGCACATGAACAATTCAAACTATCATTGGGCGCACCACTCTCTCCTCAAATCAATATCGCATCTTTGAATAAGCAGCAAGTAACAGAGGTGAATGATAACGTAGTGGTGGAAGGTAGTGACTTTTCCGTTACATTCAATAAAAAGAGCGGTATTATGACAGACTACACTTTGAATGGTACGCAGTTGATTAAAAACGGTCCTGTTCCTAATTTCTGGCGTGCTCCAACAGATAACGACAAGGGAAATGGTATGGAAAGACGTTGTGCATCCTGGAGAAATGCCGGTAGCAAACGTAGTGTGAATGGATGTACGGTCACAAAAGTGTCAGATCAAGAAACACGTCTTGATTTCTCTATCTCCTTGCCACAAGCTGGAAGTTCTTCTATGAAACTCAGTTACACGATCTATGGAAGTGGTGATGTGATTGTAGAATATACCTTATCGCCAGATGGTAGTCAGGGTGAGATTCCGAATGTGGGAACACTCTTGACCATTCCAGGAGGATTTGAAAAAGTACAGTGGTACGGAAGAGGTCCGCATGAGAACTATGTGGGAAGAAAATCTGGTTCATACATGGGAATCTATTCCACTTATGCCGATTCGATGACGATTCCTTATATGGAGATTGGAGAGACAGGACAGCGTACGGATGTGAGATGGGCGACATTAACCAACTCAACAGGTATGGGTATCATGGTGGTAGGTTCGCCTTATATGGAGTTCAGTGCGCAACACTACACACCAGAGCAGTTGACAGATGTAAAGTTGCCATGGAATCTAAAGCGAGACCAGGATATCACCCTTCGTGTGGACTTACAACAGATGGGATTGGGCGGTATCAACAGTTGGGGAGCCAAACCATTGGACTACTACCTGATGTATCCTAAAAAGAACTACAGTCATAAGTTCCGTATCTCACCTCTTCGTGGTAAGTTGGATGATTATACGGAGTTGGCAAATTTAGGATTCAAAAATTTGGAGACAAGCTCAGAGAAGGTAGATTACCCTGAGATTGAGTATATTATACCAAAGCAAGAGGCCTATCGAGAGCATACGATTCCATGTCGTATTCAAGCAGAGGATTATGATAATGGAGGAGAAGGATTGTCATTCCACGATGAAGATATAGTGAATCAAGGAGGAGCTTATCGAGAGGATGATGTAGATATTGTTGCTTTGCCAGATGGCTATGCAGTGGGTTATACAAGTCGGGGCGAGTGGTTGGAATATACCGTCGACGTCAAACAAGAAGGTGAGTATGCACTAACGGCAAACGTATCCAGTGGATTATCGGGAGCAGGCTTCTTCCTAACACTTGATGGAAAGACAATCACGGATACAATTCAAATCCCAGAAGGTGAGAATTGGGACGTATACAGTGTGATAGAAAGTAAGACCACCAAACTCGCAGAGGGAACACATGTGCTTCGTCTGCAATTCACAGGCGGTTATGGTAATGTGGACTGGATACAGATAGGAGAAGTGAGTGAGACAGGAATGCAAATCATCTCAAACGAGTGTTCAGATGCAGGACTATATTCAGTCTATACCCTTTCGGGCATCTATGTAGGCGATGTGCAATTCAGATGTTCACCAGATCAGCCAGTTGTAGAATCCCTTTTGCACAAAAAAGGATATAACAAAGGCGTTTATCTATTGCGAAGCAAAGAAAATAAACGATCCCTGTTGATAGAACTATTGAAGTAATACGGACGGGAAAAATTCGTTTTCGACAAACGAGTAGGGCTGGCAACGCAAGTTACCAGCCCTACCTATTTATGTCGTCTTTCCTGACGATTATTTTCTAATCAATTTCTTTGTTCCGATAGCACCTTCATTGTTTTTAACAATGATGATGATGGCTTTGTCATTGATTGTTGCCAACTTACCATTTAGGTTATATGCAGCAATTAAATCACCATTCAATACTACGATGTCTCCATTGTTATCAATATAAGCTTCAACATTAAATTGTTTGAAGTTGTCGATATCTTTTACATCGTTAAGAGGGTTAACAGATAACATAACTTCATCAACCAAATAACCAACCTTCATAGCACCGAAAATCAAATCAACGCTTGTTGCTCCACTTGGAACTGTCACCTCACCATTGTAAAGTGTCCATTGATTCTTCAACACATCGTTGGTGATGTCTACCACTTCGCCATTATTGAATTTCAATTTAATTGGCATATCAAGAGAGAGAGCCTCCAACGAATCTGCTGGATCAATCACCCATCTACCCTCATTTTTATGCATCTTCATAAGCATTTGTGTATAGATCTTAGAACATCCATTAGGAATGGCGATACCTTCGAATACGATAGAGTCTCTTTTTGGCTCAATTTGTAGAGCGTGGAGAACTTCACAATCGTAGTATCCAGAACCATCTTGACCGTTCAAACTATCTGGTAAGAAGTCTCTGAAAATAATCAGAGGAACTGTCTCGTTAGCTTTTGCCATTGCAATGTCCGTTTCTGTAAGAGTAGGTTTGATGCCTCCATTGAATGTAGCTATTTCTAGTTGATTCATGCCAAAACGCCATGACTCATTATAAAACTCACCCAATCCGTAACCATCAAAATTTTCAGCATAGAATGGTTTCTCTCCTGTTTCAAACTTTTCGAAATAGAAATTTTTAATAAGTGGATAGACACCAATATCTGATTTTATTTCACGAGCAAAAGAGAAAACAATACCTCCGATGGTCTTGATGTCTGGATTATCGTATACATATTTCTTTGCGGTTACCCATGTATCAAATGGACCATATTTTCCATCTATATACATGCTGACGCTACAATGAGGAGGGTTTGGCGTCTTTTCGATAGTTTCATAGGAGTTTTCCATTCCAATGATGAACAAAGGCTTTTTATCTACTGTTGAAATGTTGCTGTCAATAACAGTTGTCATCGCATTTGGAATCATATATTCCAACACCATTACATAGTTCTTGCTTAAGTCCATTGGACTCATAGAATCTAATCTTAATTTCACATCAAGATAACTGGTGCTTCTCTGTTGATAATACATAGCATTTACACCGTTTACCACTGTGTCTTTTAGGAAATTAGGTTTGTTCCATGGTTTGTCTGGATAAGGCATGACTTCAACATCACTACAGAGTCTACCATCTTGGATAATCCAATATTTTCCATCACTCTGAGCGCCTGCAAACGAAGAGGCTACAGAAGCAATGAATGAAAAGGCTAGTAAAAATAATTTTCTCATTGTATTTTAGTTAATTAATTAGTAATTTGCTCAATGTTGTAAGCGAAATAATTGATATTCTCGCAAATATATGAATTATTTTATTATTGCTATTGGTATATTCAAAATATTAACAAATATTGTCGCTCACTAACTCATGGCTGAGATGATGACCGACACTCCTCCCAATGAACACAGTTCCTGCCCTATCCTACACGCATTCTCCTGATACTGCTGATTGTTGATAATCTGATATGCTACTCGCCTGATCTCCTCCGAGGTGAAATCAGCGACGGACAACTCCTCGCCTGCTCCCACCTTCACAACACTCTGTGCATTGTACTTCCGCTCGAACACCTTACCTGCGCAAATGAGGAGCGGGACACCATAGACCAGTCCGTCCGCAATGCTGTTTTGTCCGCCGTGGTTGATGAACAGCACAGACTCCGGCAAGTATGCGTCGAAGTTGAAGAACGGTGCGATGTGTATGTTGTTGATGGTTTGTTCCTTTAATCCTTGTCCTGCGATATAGACCTGGTATTCAGTGTCTTCGAATGCGTGGGAGACCTCCTTCACCATCTTCCGTTGTGAGATGGTTCCATTGCCCATGTAAACGAGTACCTTGTTGCGAACGGCAGATGCAGCCGTGACATTGCTCTTGAATGTGCCACAGAACGAGACCTTCGGATCCTCCATCGGCTCCAACTCCTTGCAGCTCGGTATGAATTTCTTCTCCGCCAAATCAAACAGTTCGAGACATGAGGTTAATGGTGGCAAGCCATATTCACGAAGCAATTTGTTTAAGCCCTTAGCATATTTCGGGTTATGACTGTATTTGTGTTGTGTCGGGAAACTGGCGGAGATGTACAAGGTCACATGCTCCAGCTTTGCCGCCAACATGGCAGAGATGTTGAACTCAGAATAGACGATGTC
>CACZUS010000107.1 GCA_902784425.1 uncultured Bacteroidales bacterium | reverse complement strand
ATATTTTATTGTTTGACACCTCTAATTTACTAAAAATTAATGATATACACAACTTTTTATATGTAAAATGCTTAAAATTTAATTCCGCCAACGGGTATAATAATATAATATATAAATATATAACCCTCCTATATCCCCCCTATAAACTATCCCCCAAACCACTTTTTGTACATTTAACAATTTAACAATTTAACAATTTAACATTGCTTGTTTTATTTTGTTGATATATAGCATCTTGCAGACATATTGCCCTGAAAAGGTTGTCACAAGGCAATTTCAAAAAAGCCTCACTTTTCATGTTTTACACCCCATTTTTTGACCTCACATGGTCATTTTTTATGCTTCTCTTCCCCTTTTTTGATTCCAAATTATCATTTATCATTTAGCGCAGCGCATGTCATTAATTTATAAATCCTATTCTTTTATTCTTAGAATTCCTGATATTTTCACTTTGACAATATGACATAACATGTGAAATATCTTGATTGTGTCCATAGAGAATACTGTCAACAATCTGTTTTCGTGCGATATTCTCAATCTGACCGCCGCTGAAATCATAGCTCTCTGCTAGACTTCTCGCTTCTTCACCACTTAGGGAGGGTAACATAGCTTCCCAAATTTGTTTTCTAGTGGCCACAGTCGGTTTGTCAAAACAAATTTTATACAGGAAACGCCGTTCGAATGCTGAATCCATATTATTTGAGAGGTTGGTTGTCGCAATCATTATTCCGGAAAGATTTTCCATAGCTTGAAGAATGATATTCTGACAGGCATTCTCCATCTTGTCAACAGCCGCATCGGTATTGTTTGAGCGTTTGTTGATAATGGCATCTGCCTCGTTGAAAAGTAGGATGGGACAAACGTCATATTTCTTGACCATTGCCTCGTACTTACTAAATAATCCCTGTATCTTTTTCTCGCTCTCACCAACCCACTTTGATTTCATTTCGGATATATTGACTTGAAAGATTGGACGTCCAGTCTTACGACTCAGTTGTAGCACAGTTTCAGTCTTTCCTGTACCAGGGGAACCATAGAAGAGACAAGTGAAGCCTGTACGCATATTTGCATCTTTAAGACGCTGCTGAATATCTTTGAACCGATCTATCGATAGTAGTTGTGTCAAGCGTTCTATCTCTTCTAATTCACGTTCATTGTAGTACATGCGTTTTTCTACGATTACATCTGGCATAAGTAATGAGTTACTTATGGTTTCGTTCTTTGTATCTATATATTCCTTAAGTTCTACAAAAGTGGTTTCTAAGACTTTATCTGTAAGACAGAATTTGTCTGGTTCAACCATGCCATTGACGGTGTAGTTCTCTATCCATCCTTCTTTTATTAATATACAAGTACTGGCATTTAGAACGAAAATGAAGGACTTGATGCCTGATTCTTCAGGGAGGATTCGTAAAATCTCAGAAGACGAAATATAATCAGAATTGTTTTCTATCTTATCCTTCACTGTGAGTAGAATCACCATCATGGCAAGGTCGTTCATTTCGGAGGTCAGCAAGTCTTTTGAAAATGTCAGATGCTTTGTTGCCTCTAAAATTCGTCTGACGTTTTTTACTATTTCTTCATAGAGACTTTCATCACGTTTTAGAATCTCTATCCATTTGATAATTTTTGTATAGACATCGTATGCTGTGTAGTCTTCATATTTCTTGGGAGTATATGGTATATTATTTATGATAGCCTCCATAAACTCATCACGAATGCAGTATTCTAAAGAATATCTTGTCATACACCATTGTACGAAATGCCTATAATGTAATTCATCCAGTTCGTTTTTATGTGTAAGAAATCTGATGGGTGAACATTTCGTATAACTTGACATGTCGTTTAGAGATTTAGATCCTTCACTATTTGCGAGTATGGCAAGCATAATCGATTGAAAAGGTGTAACATTTAATTCCTTGCTAACAAAACTGATAGTGTCATTACATGTATCGAAGAACTCCGATGAAAGTTTACTTTCGCAAGATTTCTCATATATCATCTCAAACGCAGAGGCAAGAGTAAAACTCTCAAGTTTCTTTTTGGTCATTTTCCTTTCTTTCTTTACCATAGTCATTTGTTTAATTGAAAAAACATCAAAGGTATTGTGCCAATATTCCAATCTTATTGGACCGCCGAATTTTGCAGAGAGCCTTTTCGCGTATCTGGCAGACACGTTCTCTTTAATGATCAACTGATAAAAATCTTTTCATTTGAATTTTGGATTTGACATCTAAACAATTCTAATTGCTTCGGGGTTAGAACCTTGCACTCAGTTGCATCTGGAATTGAATCCATGCAATACTTAGCCTGCAATTCTCTATCCTCGATACACGTGACACCAAAGGCGTCTGCTATCATCTCTGAGGTTCCAATCTTTACAACCCATGTGTCTTTTACCTTTACAGCAACTGCAAAGGCATCTTCCAATTTCGTAACTTCAATTTGTTCGTCCATATTTTAGTGTTCAATTATTACTTCATTTGAGGTGCCCCTATTATATATTATACGATTAAGCAACTTTTTAAAATGGCGATTTTGGGCGTTTTTGGCATCTTCTATGCAAAAACACCGCAGAAAGGGGTAAGATAATGCAACGTTTTTTGAAAAATTCTGTTGGGAAAAATACTTTTTGGGGAAATAATCTTTAACTTTGCGACTAACTAAAACCTATTGCCTAATGATTAGCAAAACCTATTATCGTTATATCTGGTTGCTGAACGTGCTACTTCCAGGTGAAGCGCTCACTTATGAAGAGATTGTCGAACTGTGGAAGAAAGACCCGAATGGTGGTGATAGTTATCCTTTGCGCACTTTTCATGAGCATCGGAAGGGAATAAAAGAGATGTTTGGCGTGGATGTCGTATGTGAAAAAACGTGGCCATATCGCTATTCTCTGATGAATGCAGGTGTGCTGGATGACAACAAGCCTGCCAAGTGGCTGCTTAGTCCATACAATGTTCCGAAGGATTTCATCACCTACAGCGCGATGAAAGACAGAATCATGCTGGAAGAGGTTCATTCTAACCCTGACTATCTGAAATCTATCATAAAGGCCTTACAAAAGAATGTGGAGTTGGAAATAGACTATCAGAAGCATGAGGGGAATCGTGAAACCTTCCAAGTACAGCCATACTTGTTAAAGATGTATCATCGCCGTTGGTATCTGTTGGGGTATGTGAAGGAACGGGAGGAAGTCCGCCATTTGGCATTAGACAGGATGCTTGATGTGAATGTCACAAGAAAACATTTCACCATGCCCGAGGACTTTGATGCCAAGAAGTATTATGCCAATACGATTGGTGTATATGTTGACCATCAACTACCTATCAAGGAAGTGAAGATTCGTGCGTATGGAACTCAAGTAGAGTATCTCCGTTCCTTGCCTCTGCATCAATCCCAGAAAGAAGGCAGGGCGAAGTATGGCGAGTTTGCAGAATTCACCTACAAGGTACGAATCACTCCAGAACTAATCACCCAACTGCTTGCAATGGGGGATAAGGTGGAGGTGCTGGAACCTGTGACGTTAAGAGAAGAAATAAAAGAGAGAATAAATAGTATGTTGAACTTTTATAAATAAGACAATATGAATAAAGAACAATTTGACAAAATCGTATTAGCTAATTTAATCCACTTCAATAAAGGCCAAGAAGGCTGGTATTGGAATCATTATAAAAAAGAATATGCAACATACAAACACATCTTATATTTACCTGAAAGATGCAAAAAAGACAAAATAGTTTTTAGACACGAACAAGAGAAAGTCGTAATCGAATCTTGTTTGGTTACTCCTGCAAAAGAAGCACCATTCCTTCTTAGGGGACATTTGCACCCTAATGCCCATCATCTTAATTCCTCACAAGTAATGTGCTACAATTTCTTTAGACCCCTTATTTCAAATAAAGAAAAACTATTTAAGATTTTTAAATCTGTATGTCAGAAGCTTGAGTATGATGAGAATGCTATCGTAAAATTTGAATATATAGAAAGGGGAGAAAATACAAATTTTGATTTCATATTACATACTAAATCCATAAAAATATATTGTGAAATTAAATATACAGAACCAGATTTTGGAAAAAAGTGCCAATCAAAAAGAGACAATCATTTCCAGAATCAATATGCAGATATGGTTGACAAATGTTCTCACTTATGGAAAAGAGAAGTAGATAAAAATGATTTTATGAATAAATATTTTCAACTCTTCCGAAATGTCATAAGGGCGAGAACTGATAATGATTATGTATTTTTTATATGTCCTCAAGATAGAGATGATTTGAAAAAGTCCTTTGATTCATTAAAAAATACTTATTTGAAAGAAGGCGTGGATAATGTTCAATTTATCACATGGGAGTCGTTAATAGAGAAAGCAAAAAGCATAGGGGTCGATGTCGCCGAATTTGAAGACAGGTATTTTTCGTATAAAAAATTATAGCCTCGGCCTACGGTCATTAGACAACAATTACAATAAATTGAATGAAAGTGATAATAATATAAACCTTTACTAAAACTATTAAGAATATGGTAGCAAGAGATTTTATCACCTATTATGACCGGAAAATGGATGACTTATTCATTTCAAAAGTTCTTAGTGATTATCCTTGGCTCATTGATTTTGTGAAGAAGACCCCTGAACTCGACTTTCAAACTGGACATGATCCCAAACAAGGTCGGTCTTGGTTCTATATATATAGAGGAACTAGCAGAGTCTTAGCCTTTGCGTCTCGTCGAAATGGCTATAAAATAGATGCAGTTGATGCCTATAAGATAATCGCTCCAACAGATTTTTTTGAACATCCAACAGAGAATAGTTTTGTGGAGTATCTGAAGAAAATAAGAGAGACTTCTAATTTAAATCGCTATTATAAATCCTCTAAAGGAAAGAAAGAAGGATACTATCAAAATCTTATAGGTCGAAGATATACTTTTGAAACTAAGCTAGAGGACGATTTTATTATTATTGACAAAGAGATGGTTGTGGGATTCAAAGATGAACCCACTAAAACGGAATGGAACAAAGATATCATAGCGTCCCAAAAGGCATTGATTGATGAATTGAGGAATGAATATGATGGAAAACTGCCTCAAGACATTCATTCCAAGTATGGAGAGATTGATTTCCTTGCAATGACATGGAATGGTGACATTATCATTATGGAACTGAAACAAGATGACTCTCAGAAAACGTCTTTATCCCCCATTCAAGTAAGGTTTTATAACGCTCAATTCGATAAACTCCTAAATGAAAATAAGGATGTATCAGCCAATATCATGAAGATGGTGCGACAAAAAGTCGACTTGGGTATCGTCAGTATTCCAAAGGGAAGATCATTACCTCAAAAATTGTCAGGTAAAATAGAAACATGTGTCATTGTTGGAGAAGATAATAGATTGTCATCCACCATATGCAATCGTTTCCGTTTTGTCAGAGAACGATTCCTTCCCGATATGAAAGCATACACATGTAAACCTGATGGCACATTAGTGAAGAGCAAGAAACTTGAATAAGACAAACACCTTAAAAATCACTGTACTCTGCAGCGTTTCCGCACAGCAACCCCGTAAAACGTCGTTTTGCGGGGTTGCTTAATCGTATAATATAGAAAACTTAATCGTATAATATAGAAAACTTAATCGTATAATATAGAAAACAAGAATTCTAACATTTAATCAAACAAAACAACATGGAAACAAAAAAACACATTGAAAATGTCATTAGTAAGACTTATGAAATCATTCAGTCTGTTTACGAGTATGTAAATAACGCCATAAAAAGCGCCACGCTCTGCGGAGTTTTTGCATAGAATGCGCAAAAAACGCCCAAAATCACCTTTTTTAAAGGTTGCTTAATCGTATAATAATATATAAGCATAAATTCTAACACATCATCAAACCAAACAACATGGAAACAAAGAAGCACATTGAAAATGTTATTAGTAGGACTTATGAAATCATTCAGTCTGTTTACAAGTACCAACAAGAAGCTGTTGGTCGCAAATCAAAAGCACCAAAACCTCAAAGCAGAATCATTTATCCCCAATATAGGAACGGGAGTACTCGATTCAGCGAACAAGAGTTACGCTTCGTCTTTGTGGAACAACTAAACAAGGAAATACAGGACGGATGGGATGTTTACTATAGCGTAGAGACTCCAACAAAGAAAAGATATAAATTTAAGGACGAAGAGCATCCGAAGGTTTTTGATGAAAATGAAGAAGGTGGTCAGTCTGCCCAATTTGATTTAGTGATTCACGACAACGAGTATCAAAGAATTGCATTGATTGAGTTTAAAGCTAATAACTCTCCGGCAAAAGATCATGAAAAAGATTTCGTGAAATTAAATTCGGAAGGCTCTGATACTATATTGACTTATTTTCTAGAAATCGTGAAATCTTCGAACGGGGGAACAACAAATAATCTTGAAGAAAAGAACAAAACTTTTAACGGAGATTTTCGTTGTTGGTCTTGCAGTGAAAGAAAATATATTATCAAATAATTTTTATTCTTATTATTGTTTTAAAAAGCGTTGCGTTCTGCGGCGTTTTTGCATAGAAGGCGTCAAAAACGCCCAAAATCGCCATTTTTAAAAGTTGCTTAATCGTATAATATAATATAGAGACGTGTAGCAAGCAAAAAGATCAAAAGCGCAAAGCGCAACTGAGTGAGAAGGCAAAGAACGAGTCGTTCAAGTTTCAGGTGGAGTATGCCCGCCAGCAAAGGGGCACCTTTATCGCTGCCGATGCACCTGAACTGAGGGTGGAAGTGGATGCCATCTGTCAGAACGGGCTGGTGGATGCCATGCTGGCACTCCGCGACATTGTGGATGGTGTGCGCAGAGAGTTCGGGATTGTGCCAGAGAACGAGCGCTGTTCGCTGAATGGGGCGATTGTCCCTTATCTCCTGGGCATCACCACGGTTTGCCCAGACAGTGCAGACACCTACGTGCCAGGTCTATTCCTGGGCGAGTATCCTCTGCAGGTCGTGGTTGCCTATGACAACGAGGTGCGCAACCAAGTGGTTGACTGGGCGAAGGCACGTTTCGCAGGCATGACAACCCGACTGGGACAGCCCATCCTCAAACTGCCCAAGATGGTGGTGGAGTTTAAACGGATTCTCAAATAACAGATGGAAGGAGGTATCAGATGAAAACTCAGAATTTCGTACATCTTCACGTGCATTCGGATTATTCAATTCTTGATGGGTGTGCCACTATCCGACAAATAGTGGGCACAGCCATCAAACACAGGATGTCTGGCATTGCCATCACGGACAAGTGCAGCATGGGTGGTATCATGGAGTTTTTCGATTATGTCAATCGCATCAACAAGGAAAGGAAGGAGAATGGGGAGAAGGCTTTCAAACCTATCATTGGTTGCGAACTTGATGTGACGGGTGTAACAATATCAGACAGGGCTTTCCAATTGACCGTACTGGCAAAGAACCTTGTTGGCTATAAGAACTTGATGAAGTTGGTGAGCCTTTCACACATCAGCCTCTCTGAGTTGCAGAACTACCACGAAGGTCTCATTGTCTGTTCTGGTGGTATGGAAAGTGAGGTATATGCTAAGGCTGCAAGTGGTGATATGACAGGATTGTGTGATGTCATCAAGTGGTATCAACAAATCTTTGCGGATGATTACTATCTGGAATTGCAGAGAACAGCCGTTGAGAGGGAAGGTCAATCAGAGCAGGAGAAAGTCAATCAGATGCTTATACAGAAAGCCCAAGAGTATGGTGTCAAGTTGGTTTGCACAAATGATGTCCATTATCTGGCTCCAAAGGATTTGACGGTCTACAATACCCAACGATGTATTGCCTTAGACACAACGATGGACAAGTACGATGCTCCTGTTTCTCGACGTTGGCTGAGAAGTAAAAAGGAGATGTGTGATTTATTTGCAGATGTGCCAGAAGCGATTTCCAACACGATGGAGATATTTGACAAGGTGGAGGAATACAACATTCATCATGCACCCGTCATGCCGAAGTTCGCTATTCCCAAAGAATTCGAAAATGAGGAGGATTATTTGGAACACTTGACTTATACAAAGGCTAAGTGTATTTATGGCAACCCGCTTCCTGAAGATGTATTAGAGCGTATTCAATATGAGTTGCAAGTTATCAAAAAGGGTGGTTCTGCTGGATACTTCCTGTTCATGCAGGATGTCGTCAACACGGCTCAATCAAAACTCGGAGTTACTGTTGGTCCCGGGCGTGTCTCTGCTGCTGGCTGCTTAATCTCTTATTGTTTAGGCATCACCAAGATTGACCCGCTCAAGTATAACTTGCTGTTCGAACGTTTTCTTGACCCAGATAGAAATATCTTTGCTGATATTGACTTGGATTTGGATGAAGAAGGACGTGAAAAAGTGCTGCAATGGTTGACAGAGAAATATGGTGCTGAAAATGTGGCACATATCATCACCCATGGTGTGATGGCGACCAAACTTGCCATCAAGGATGTGGCACGTGTGAATGAGTTGCCATTAGACACCACGAATGCTTTGTGCAGGGCTGTCCCTGACAGATTGCCGAATGGCAAGAGGATGAACTTGGTAAACGCCATAGGATGTGTGCCTGAACTGAAAAAGGCTGTTAAGTCGCCAGATTCGATATTGAGGAATACGATGGAAATTGCACAGAAACTGGAAGGAACAATAAGAAACACGGGAGTGCATGCTTGTGGTTTCATTGTCTGTGATGATCCCATTGGTGATTGGGCCCCTGTCACAACCGTCATGACAGAACAGTCTGATATGGTAGGAGTGAAATGTGTTCAATATGATGGTCATTGTATAGAAGAGTCTGGGTTAGTGAAAGTGGACTTTCTTAGTCTTAAAACACTTTCCCAACAAAAATCAATCTGTGAAACCATCAAATCTACAAAAGGAGTTGATATTGATATCGAAAAGATTCCAGTTGATGACCCAAAGACGTTAGAGCTGTTTCGACAAGGCAACACAGAAGACATTTTTCAATTTGAATCACTTAATGAGCGAAATTTCCTTCGCAAGCTTCATCCCAATCGATTTGAAGACCTCGTTGTGCTGAATTCTATGTACCGACCTGGCCCTATGGATAAACTTCCATTACTCATCAGTCGGAAAAATGGCAAAAGAAAGATCAAGTATGTCCTTCCTTGTATGGAAAGATACCTTCAAGAAACATACGGCACATTGGTATATCAAGAACAGTTGATGTTGCTTTCTCAAGAGATCGCAGGATTCAGCAAAGGTGAAAGTGATACATTGCGCAGAGCAATATGTAGGTGGAATCAGGATCGATTGTCTGTCTTGAAACCTCAATTCATAGAAGGTGGTATTAAAAATGGATATAAAAAGAGGACACTTGAAAGCATCTGGAAGGAATGGGAAGAAAAAGGAGTATTTCTTTTCAACAAGTCGCATGCAGTATGCTATACATGGTTGGCTTATCAGATGGCTTACCTGAAAGCGAACTATCCTGAAGAGTTTGTGACAGTAATGAATAACTATAAAAATGGGAACAAATATGAATGAAATGATTATGAATGGCCTTAAAGGCTTGGCATCTGGATTTGACAAACTGGATGCAGCCACCCATGGTTGGCAGAATGGAAACTTGATTGTTGTAGGAGGACGTCCTGCTATGGGAAAGACGGCTTTCGCGTTGTCTTTAGTACGTAATATGACAATCGAGAAGAAAATCCCTCTTGCGATGTTCTCTCTTGAAATGTCGAAAGTACAGTTAGTGAATCGTTTAATTGCGAATGTTAGTAAGGTTTCTGGTGAGAGAATTAGAAGCGGACAGATTGCAAAGAATGATTGGTCAAAAATTGAAACTGGTGCGAGCTCAATGTTAGGTGCACCATTATATGTGGATGATTCACCTTCGCTTTCCGTGTCTGAACTTCGTGTGAGAGCCCACAAGTTGGTGCGTGATTATAGTGTGAAGATGATTATCATCGACTACCTCCAGCTAATGAATGCGCCAGACGGTTCAAGCGAATCACGCCAAGAAGAAGTTGCAACGATATCTCGTTCTCTGAAATTGCTGGCAAGAGAATTGGACATCCCAGTCATGGCTCTTTCACAATTGAATCGACCCGTGGAGCAGAATTCGAGCAGCGATCCTGACAGTATGCGTCCGAAACTCAGCGACCTTCGTGAATCAAGTGCCATTGAGCAGGATGCCGATATGGTTTGTCTTATCCATCGTCCTGAGTATTATAAGATAGTGAAAGACAAAAATGGCAACGACACCAAGGGTGTTGCTGAAATCATTATCGCCAAGCATCGATATGGTGCAGTAGGAGATGTGCGTCTTCACTTCGACAAAGAGCAGGCAGCTTTTACGGACGAAAAGAATTAAGAGGATCAAGTTAAAATTTGAACGAGAATTAGAATGAAAGGATGTGCTCTTTCGTTATACTATATAAGGCAAACAGAACTCCAACACATCAACTAATTATATCAAAATGAAGATAAAGATCCATCGTGGGCTTGACCAAATAGGTGGTTGCATCACAGAGATCAGTACAGAAACTTCTCGTGTCTTTATCGACATGGGAAGGAATCTGCCTGGCAATGGAGAGAATATGACACCCGAGCAAGAAAAGGCATTGGTGGAAGGCTTGTTCGCTCAAAACAAGAAAGAACATGAGGCAGTTATCTATACGCATGTTCATGAAGATCATGTTGGGATGTTTGGATATGTGCCTGAATATGTGCCTCAGTATATTGGCGAAGGAGGAAAGACCGTCTTGTTGACGAAAAATGAATGGATAAAGAAAGGGCTGAAACTACAACTAAGTAGTGCACAAGAACTGGAGATTGCGGATGTGCCACAATGTGAGGAGGCTGTCAAAAAACAAGAAGAATTGTTGACAAAATTACATCATTTCAACACGTGGAAACGCTCTAAAACTCCTCAATCTTTCAGGATTGGCGACATTCAAATCACTCCTTTCTTCAACAGCCATTCTGCCTATGACTCCTACATGCGCAAGCATGGATATTTGGGAAAACGCCTGATGGATGTGATGAAAATCTATGCGACTAACATAGATGTACTGATTACAGAAGGCACGATGTTGGGGCGTACTGACGAATGCATTCATGAACGTATCGTGTCGAAGAAGATGGCAAGTGTAATGGAGGCATTCAAGTATGTCTTTGTATTGGCATCTTCGACAGATATCGAAAGACTTGCTTCTATCAAGGAAGCGTCGAAAAAGGCTGGCAAGAGTCTTTATGTTTGTTCAGGCATGATGAGGGATATGATGCGCCTGTTCACAGAACGAGAAAGCAAGATATCTAAAGGTTTGTTTGACTTTCATCCTCGCTTTTACAATGAAGGGAAGCCGATGGATTCATTGAGAAAGAATGGCTTTGTGATGGTGGTTGGAACAGGGCAATCGGGACGTGTCTATTTGATGAAGTCAGAATTGCCAGAGGAAGAAACCTTACTTATCTACTCTTCATGGGATGGGTACTACAAAGACCCTGAGCAAGTGAAGGTGAATCCTCAGTATCTGATGTTTCGTGAACAATTCCACAATGTGGTGGACATCCATACTTCAGGTCATGCAGACAAACAAGCGATTAAGGATGTAATAGAAACAGTCAATCCGAAGCAAGCTGTTATTTGTATTCATAAAGACAAAGACCAAACACTCGACTCGCTGGATTTAAGTGAAGATCTCAAAAAGAAGATAGTTAACCAAACGTTATTGACATTGTGAAAATTCTCCAAATCTCCGACACACACAATCGTCATCGGCAACTGACAAACCTGCTGGAAGCCGATGTAATTGTGCATTGTGGCGACTTTGCAGACAATGGAACTGAGGAGGAAGTGCTTGATTTCCTCAACTGGTACATTGACTTACCTTACAAATACAAAATATTTGTGACAGGCAATCACGACCTTTGTTTATGGGATGCAAAAGACATTGAGGATTTGCCTGAGAATGTTTTCTTTTTGCAAGACAGAGGCGTCACGATTGAAGGCGTGAAGTTCTTTGGCATCGCATACAATCATTCAGAGCGCCTCATCCCAGAAGGCACAGACATTGTCATAACCCATGAGCCTCCCATCATGATTTTGGATGAATCAGTAGGGACTCATTGGGGAAACTTCCCTTTGTTCAAACGTATCATAGAAGTAAGGCCTCGCTACCACCTCTTTGGTCATGCACATGAGAGTTGTGGAACCCTCAAACAAGATGATATCATTTTCTCCAATGGTGCCATTCTCGATGATTTTTACCATATTAGCCATCAACCCAAGGTTTTCCTAATTGACACTAACACGTCAACCCCTAAACCGTGAGAATGGAGATTTAATGCCTTGCGTGTGTCACAGAGAGCCCCACCTTGTCACCCTAATTCTCTCAAATCAGGGGACGAAAATCAGGGAACGTTTCTCTGATTTGACAGCAACACTTAAGACTGAAGATGCAAGAAATCTAAAAAAACAAATACGGGCACTCAGCATTCCATCATTTGTGCTGGGTGCCCGTAAGGGTAGGCGTTGGGTGTGCGAACCTTTCGCCGTTAGGCAATTCTGATGCGCATGGTGCGCATGGGGTTCGTTCACTATTCAATGTCACTCATAAACTTGCCTTTGCGTCAACGGGTATTAGTGGGGAGGGTGAAAGAATACTTGCCGGGCGATGATACTCTCACTCCACCTTGTGGCGTTGTGGTGGTCGTCTGCGTGGAACGGTTCGTCGTTGCCGCTAATGATGGCTGTGGTGAGAACGCGGCAGTTGCGAAAGGCATGGCGCTGTACGTTGGCATTGTTGCCCGGCACAGCTACCGATGCAAGCCCTGTGTTGTAGAAGGCATCCTCCTCGATACTGCGCACACTGGCAGGAATGTCTACCGACTTCATCTTCGTCTGGTCAGCGAAAGCCCGTTTGCCGATGCCCACCACCTGATACGTCACACCACTGTGCTTCACCACACTTGGAATCTTTACGTGACCGCTGTAGTTGCCTTTCAGTTCGCTCGTCAGTTCAACTGTGTTACCACTCAGAATCTTGTAGTTCAGTTTGTCCTCTGTGAAAACAAGTCCCACATTGCCAGTCGTGCCAGCGTTCGAATAGTGATTACGGATGTCGTCCATGGAGATGCCGAATTTCTTGGCACCCTTCTCAATGTCGAACTCCTGCACAGCCACCTTACCGTTGCTGCCCACTGACGATGTCTGTCCTGGCGTCAGCCTCACCCTGTTCGAACCCTTCTTGCTCGTCACCGTCACCGCACCAGCAAACAGGTAGATGTTCGACTTTCCACCCCTCTCCTCAAATGCCACAATCGTGCCATTGATGCCACAAACACACTGAGCCATCTCCACGTCCAGGCTTTTCCCTTGGGCCATCTTCTTGATGTTAGCCCACATGCTGCCCAGGAGCATTACAATTTTGGACTGCTCACCAGTATCCGTTTCGATGATGATGATACTCTCAGGTTTGATGACATAGGTGCTCATGTCCTCCAGTCCCAAGATGGCACCAGACTCCTCCTCCGTCTTGATTCTGTCGTGTTCGTAAACCTCGGTATCCAAATCCACAAACTCGTAAGAATCATCCTCCTCAAAATTACAACGTATCTTCACCTCCCCATAGAAATCATTAAATCGAATATGGCTGTCTATCTTTTCACAAGGTCCCTTTTCCGGCTCAGGTGTACGTACTACAGGTGTAGGCACAGACACAGGCACAGGTGTCGCATCAATGTCAAGGAAAAACGTCACCGTAATCCAGTCACCCGTATCACCCAGATAGTAGATGTTCACTTCGCCATATTTCCTTTTGGGGACACGGCTGCTGGTCGCCTTCTCTTTGTCTGTACGCATGGACTCATTCGTAAGTGGAACGCCACTCATGCTGGGCTTGTCGTAATATCTGATGTCAAAGTAGATGATGGGGACTTTATTGCCCTTCACCTGTCGGCATTTGACAGTGATGGTCTTTCCTGACTCCACCGTTCCTTGATAATTCTGCATATAATTACCCTGCTCTGGTGTATTTCCCGTGTAGAGAGGCTGTTCCTCCTTCGTCACCTTCACCCCACTGATAGAGTATTCAATGGTCTGTCCCTGACGGGTGATGGTTCTCTTAAATTCACTCTGTGCTCCTGCCGTCCCTGCCACCATCAGCAGGACGAGTGTCATGATAATACTTTGAATTCCTTTCATAGTCGTATTGGTATTATGTGATTAGTTTCTTTCAATTGTCTTTTCGGCTACAAAGATGCGATATTTATTTGAATCAACAAAAAAAATGAACCAAAAAAACGGCTCACCAGTAAAACCCTGTGTGTGGATTTGGATAAATCCCATAAATCTGCTGAATCAGCTTAATCATCCCAAAGGGGTATGTTTTTATATA
>CACZUS010000106.1 GCA_902784425.1 uncultured Bacteroidales bacterium | reverse complement strand
AACCAAATGGTGGAGGACATCCGTCAACAATTCGATTTAACTTCCCTGAAATTCAGTCCTATTGAAGACTTAGTCGAAGCCATCGGATTACCTAAGGAACAAGTATGTACTCACTGTTTTGATGGTTCTAGTTATTTTGATTGATCATAATTAATCGTATGGAGAAAGCCATCATATACCAAGTTCTTCCAAGACTTTTTGGCAACACCAAAGAAAAGCCCAAAACCAATGGAACGCTGAAACAAAACGGATGCGGAAAGTTTAGTGATTTCACCTCCGAACGTTTGAATGATATCAAAGAAATGGGATTCACCCACATTTGGTATACTGGCGTCATTGAACATGCCACACAAACCGACTATTCCAAGTTTGGTATTCAAAAAGACCACCCCGAAGTCGTAAAAGGCATTGCTGGCTCTCCCTACGCTATTAAGGATTATTACGATGTCGATCCTGATTTGGCTGAAGTTGTACCCAACAGGATGAAAGAATTTCAAAATCTGGTTGATCGAACACACAAGGTGGGACTCAAAGTAATCATCGACTTTGTTCCCAACCATGTGGCCAGACAATATCACTCCGATGCAAAGCCCTCTAAAGTCAAAGACTTAGGGGAAGGTGATGTGAAAGAGGTGTTCTTCTCCAACCAAAACAATTTCTACTATCTGCCAGGAGAAGACTTCTCCCCTCGGTTCGACATCTCATCCTTTAAAAAACCATACAAAGAAAACCCTTGCAAAGCAACGGGTAATGATTGTTTCTCCAACAATCCAGGACTTTATGATTGGTACGAGACCGTCAAACTAAATTACGGTGTAGACTATAGGAACAACCAATATCACGATTTTTTCCCATTACCTGATACATGGATGAAGATGCGTGATATCTTATTGTTCTGGTGCAAAAAGAAAGTGGATGGATTTCGTTGCGACATGGCAGAAATGGTTCCCATCGACTTTTGGAAATGGGTTATTCCTCAAATAAAGGAGTTTTACCCCGACATCATCTTCATTGCAGAAACATACGATCCTAACCAATACCATCTCTACATTCACGAAGGAAAATTTGACTTCCTATATGACAAAGTTGGTCTTTATGACACACTACGCAGTATCATGCGCAATGAAAATGCTTGTCATAACATAACTCATTGCTGGCAACGTCTCAATGGAATCGAAGGTCATGTATTGAATTTTCTCGAAAACCACGACGAGCAACGTATTGCACACCCTAACTTTGCCGGCAATGCAGAAAAAGGGAAGGCAGGCATGATTATAGCTAGCACCATCAACCAAGGTGCCGTCATGGTATACAACGGACAAGAGTTGGGCGAGAAAGCAATGGATCAAGAGGGCTTTAGCGGTGCCGACGGAAGAACCACCATATTCGACTATTGGTCCATTCCTACTGTCAGACGATGGCTCACAGGAAAATCAGAAAAGTCGGAATTGGAGCTTCGTGGTTTCTATACAAGATTACTAAACATTTGCCATTCTGAGTCGGCCATACAATCAGGTCTCTTCTTTGATTTGGAGTATGCGAATTTCAACAATCCTAACTTCAATACCAATAAGCAATATGCGTATATCCGCAAAAAAGACAATACGCTTTTACTGATTGTAGCTAATTTCGATGATAATGATGTCAATTTAGGCATCAACATACCTTATCACGCCTTCGAATATCTCAACATTGAGAATGGAAACGAGTTTTCATACCAAGACTTGCTTTCAAAAAAACGAGGCAAATGCATATTAGCATCCGACAAGCAATTCTCCATCCTCGTTCCTAAAAACGAAGGTGTCATTATTAAAATCAATCTGAAAAAGAAAAAATAGTAGGTTATTCTTGAGACCTGATTTCTAAGAATCCTATCAATTGGTCATGGTCATAATTAGACCCTAAAGGCCGATAGTAAACATATATCTGGTAACTATTTTCCGTCTCCCAATGCGACCCTTCTGTTCGATCATTAGAGGCAACACTTGCACCTGCAGGAAGGAAAACATATTGATAATTATATCCTCCATTTTTTAAGATAAGTGCCAATTCATATTGTTTACGTTCAAAATTATACACCATCTTATTCTTTGTTTCCAACCAATTATCATTAAAGCCTCCCATGACATACACAGAGCCATCCAACCATGGATCTTCTCTTGGATAAACGAAATGAACAATTGAATAGTCTATTTCAGCCTCACTCCATACATCCTGTCCATGAACCTTAAAATGTCCATCTACATCCTTATCATAGGAATATTCCTTCCCCACTTCGTGTTTTCCAGGCATTACTTCAACATGATAATAAGGTTCATAATACACTATTCGATCTATTTTACCACTATAGCGAAAACGATGTGAAAAATCCAATACATTATACTCCGTTCCCCCTTCAAATGATAATTTACGTTCATCTTCAAATACCATGGATGTGGGCTTCACATACGTCGGTTTCACATCAAAAACTTCATTGTCATGTCTTCCATTCTGTCTGACCACCACTTTCAACTCCTCTTGCATGGGATTTAACTTATCATTAAAAGTCAGATCAAAGGTCAGATGCTGATAAATACTATTCACACCATATATGGATTTACCCGACACACGCCCATCAATGGAAATTTGGTTATCATCAATAGAGAAGCATCCTGTCATCAAAATCTTATTCGGGTCATCCGTGTCATAGACTTTAACAACATAATTTCCAGACAATGTCGGCTTTAAATTTTCATTAGGCAAGCGAAAAGAGAAATGGGCATAATCAAACTTCGTATTGGTAGCGATGATAGGATCATCGGCAACCACCTCATTTATTCCCTCCAGGTATTCCATTTCATCTAGATTTGAAGGTGTCCAATCCGCATTACACAACTCTAACTTATAAGCAAGATGAGGATAATTGGAAGACATATAATCAAATGCGATCGTAATATAATCCGATGTATTCTTTTCCATAACAGGATAATCCAATTGATTGTCATTCAAAAACAATTGAACCGTTTGAATTTTGTCATCATACGATCGTGTGCGATAAGAAGAAGAGGCACACCAAACCCATTGGGGTAATAGAAGAAGGAAAACGAGATATTTCTTCATAAGGTGAAGTTCTATCAATTGAATAGGAATTTATAAAAAAAGAGAAAGAGGGCAAACACAATGTTTACCCTCTAGCATATTAATGATGGAATAAGCGAACGCCAGTAAAGGTCATAGCTATACCATATTTATCGCATGTTTCAATCACATGATCATCACGGACGGAACCACCTGGCTGTGCAATAAATTTCACGCCACTCTTGTGTGCTCTTTCAATGTTGTCGCCAAATGGGAAAAAGGCATCTGAACCTAATGCCACATTATCCATCTTCGCCAACCACGCTTGTTTCTCCTCCTTGGTCAACACTGAAGGGCGCTCCGTAAAGAACTGTTGCCATGCACCATCACGCAAGACATCGTCATGTTCATCCTCCGAAATATAAACGTCTATCGTGTTATCGCGATCCGCACGTCTGATACCCTCTTTAAATGGCAAATTCATCACCTTTGGATGTTGACGCAAGAACCAGATATCCGCTTTATTACCAGCCAAACGTGTACAATGGATTCTTGATTGCTGACCAGCACCAATACCAATGGCTTGTCCATCTTTGGCATAACAAACAGAGTTTGACTGCGTATATTTCAATGTAATCAGTGCAATCAACAAGTCACGTTTTGCCTCTTCCGTAAATGTTTTATTTTGCGTAGGGAACTCCTTAAACAATGACTCATCAATTTTGATTTCATTTCGACCCTGTTCAAATGTAATACCATACACCTGCTTTCTCTCTATCGGATCAGGACGATAATTGGAATCTATCTGAATTACATTATAAGTACCTTTTCTCTTGTTTTTCAATATATTCAATGCTTCCTCTGTATAACCAGGAGCAATGACACCATCAGACACCTCACGATTAATTAGAAATGCCGTTGCCTCATCACACACATCAGACAATGCGATGAAATCACCATAAGATGACATTCTGTCGGCACCACGTGCACGCGCATAAGCAGTAGCCAACGGAGTGAGTTTTGCATCATTCACAAAATAGATCTTTTTCAATGTTTCCGACATTTCCACTGCCACCGCAGCTCCTGCCGGACTTACATGCTTAAACGAAGCTGCTGCAGGAAGTCCTGTTGCCTCTTTCAGTTCTTTCACCAATTGCCAACTATTAAAAGCATCCAAGAAATTAATATATCCCGGACGCCCATTCAACACCTGAATAGGCAACTCTCCCTCTTGCATGAAAATGCGAGATGGCTTTTGGTTGGGATTACAACCATACTTTAATTCCAATTCCTTTGCCATTTTTTTTAAATTATTAAAGGGGAACTAACACTAATTCCCCTAATTATTTTTATCAAAAATATTTCGTTTGAAAAACGTTCTTGATTTTCGGTGATTATCGTTCGAATACCTCTTCTATTCGTTCAACTCCTCCATCTTCCAAATCTTCATAATATACTAGAATCATTCTCCAATCGGACAATTCTCCTATCTCATAATACCACACGCCATCAGAAGTACGCAACACCAATTCTCCGTTTCTTAGACTCCATGATCCATCCGTCCAGTCTGCATATACACGACGGAAACGAGTTATCCTCGTCGTCCTTATACGAAGATCACCATTTCTAAAAAACTTGTATGAAACATCATCTTTTTCATACTCTTTGTAATCCTCTTTCCAATGAGAGCGAGATTCAACATAATGAACTGTTTTTACCAAATGCCAAGCATCACCCACTATATAATCTTCATCAGTATACTCTGTATCACAAGAACTCAACCCTAAAGTAACCATCAATACAATGCTTACCCAATAAATAATTCTGCAATTTTTCATATTATACTATATTTAAATGATTCAATTTTAGCTCTTTTAGATTGTCGCATTCGGTCTATTCATACTCTTCCGAACGATTAGACGTGCAAATATATAAATTTTATTTTACAATCGCATTCCTTAAAATCACTTCTTTTTACATTAACGTGAGTTCTACGATTTTATTATGTAGAATTTTTGATTACATTTGCATATCATACCCATAAAAACATTCATCCATGAAGAAACACATCATCCTAGTTATTCTTTCTCTTATTGGTTGCAGTCTATTAGCGCAATCATTAGACAAACAAGAATCCGAATCTGTAAAGAAACAAGTTATATCTGAATGGAAATCACAGATGTCCAACCTTTATGACGATGCTTATAAAGAGCACATCATCCGACGCGATGGGTTGGAATTGGCATTGGCATACATCATCAGAGGTTCAGAACCTACAGGAGGACGCAGTTTATGGATATCCATGCATGGTGGTGGAAATGCTCCTAAAGAGACAAACGATCAACAATGGGAGAATCAAATATACCTTTACGAACCACAAGGCATATACGTGGCACCTAGAGCTCCATGGGATGATTGGGATATGTGGTTCAAAGCGCCTATCGACTCTCTGTTTCAAGACTTAATCACAATGATGATCGTCAAAGAGAACATCAATCCTGACAAAGTATACCTCTTAGGCTATTCTGCTGGTGGTGACGGTGTTTGGCGATTGGCTCCGCGTCTTGCCGACCACTGGGCTGCCGCCTCTATGATGGCTGGTCATCCAGGTGATGTCGGTCTTCGAAATCTAATCAACACGCCATTCACTATTTGGGTAGGTGCACTCGACTCTGCCTACGACCGCAACAAGGAAGTACAAAAGAGAGGATACGAAATGGACTCTCTCAGTCAGACCGTTCCTGGAAAATACATTCACCAAAACAATATTGTTGCTGGGAAAAGTCACTGGATGGACCAAGTAGACACAGCCGCCATCAGTTGGATGAATCGCTACACACGCGATGCTCACCCTAAACAGATTATCTGGACACAAGAGGAATGTTTACGAGACGCTTTCTACTGGGTCTCTCTCCCCTCCTCCATCAAACCTGTTCGTGGCAACACGTTCGAAGCAGAGATTGAAGGCAATACCATCACAATCGACAAGATGGACTACGATGAAGTGACAATCTGGTTGGACGATGACATGCTAGACCTCTCTCAACCTGTCACCATTCAATACGATGGAAGGACACTATTCAAACAAGTGGTGGAAAGAACAGAGGAAAGTATGAAACAATCCATATATAAACGAAAAGATCCATCCTTCTGTTTCCCTGCTAATGTGACCATCTCAAAAGAGATGACCTACGAAGAAGTGGAACCTGTGGAGAGAATCGCCTGCGACACCACATGGTTCACCGGCGAAGGTACCCAATACGGAGGTATTGCTGGTACTAATGGCGGAAACTGCGGCATTTTCGTAAAAGAGGGGGATTTCTATCATTGCGCCATGAACCACATTCAATATGACAGCAGCTACGCATGTGGAGCTTGTGTAAAAGTCTACGGTCCCATTGGCGAAATCACAGTAAAAGTGGTGGATCGCTGTCCCGAATGCAAAATGGGCGACATTGATTTTTCAACAGACGCCTTCACCACCATCGCCAAGCTGGAAGATGGACGAGTACCTATCAGATGGCAATTCGTGCCATGCCAAGAAGACAAGAACATCAAAGTGATGTTTGAAAAAGGAACAAGTCCGTTCTACTTCAAAGCAATATTTTACGACATAAGACACAGAATAAAAAGTCTAGAATACAAACGTTCTGATGGCACTTTCGTTCCAATTCATCGTGAGATGTACAACTACTTTGTGGCACAGCAAGGTATAGATGAAGACCCATCTAAATGCGGACCTTACACATTCAGGCTAACCGACGAGCACGATGGCGTTGTCTATGTAGAGAATGTACAGTATGAAGCAGGTGT